>NZ_JBICKS010000041.1:0-218234 GCF_043104415.1 Delftia sp. WSY_16
TGCTGAAGCTGAAATTCTACTGCATTTTTTGCAGCGAAGTCCTGATCTTCGATTTTTTTCTTGAGACTGTGATCGGCCAAGTCATGAAGCCAGGGAGCCACCTTCTTGTGAAGATAGTTCCTCAGTTCACCGCAACCTCTGCAGGTTGTCGTTAAACTTGGTGCCCAGGAGAGGACTCGAACCTCCACGGAGTTACCCGCTAGTACCTGAAACTAGTGCGTCTACCAATTCCGCCACCTGGGCATCTCAGGAAAGATTTAGATTGTATACCAAGAAAATGAACCCTCACGCAAAAAGTGCCGACGCGAACGACGAAATCGGGGGCAGTGTGCAGGGGCACCGCGACGGACATGGCTTCGTCATCCGTGATGACGGCGAAGGCGACATCTTCCTTCCTCCCAATGAAATGCGTGCGGTGCTGCACAAGGACCGTGTCAAGGTTCGCATCGTGCGGCAGGACCGCCGCGGCAGGCCTGAAGGCCGCGTGGTCGAGATCATCGAGCGGCCTGCGCACAACATCATTGGCCGCTTCTTGCAGGAAAGCGGCGTGTATCTGGTCGCTCCCGAAGACAAGCGCTATGGCCAGGACATCCTGATCCCTGCCAACGCGACGGGTTCGGCCAAGATCGGGCAGGTGGTCGTGGTGGAGTTGACCGAGGCGCCTGCACTGTTCGGCCAGCCCGTGGGGCGCATCATTGAAGTGCTCGGTGAGGTCGACGATCCCGGCATGGAGATCGAGATTGCGGTGCGCAAGTACGGCGTGCCCCATGTGTTTTCCGATGCCTGCCTGGCACAGGCCAAGGCCCTGCCGGACAGGGTGCGGCCTGCCGATCGCAGGAATCGCATCGATCTGACCGATGTGCCCCTGGTCACCATCGATGGCGAGGATGCGCGCGACTTCGACGACGCCGTCTACTGCGAGCCTGCCAAGGTCGGGCGCGGCAAGGGCTGGCGCCTGCTGGTGGCGATTGCCGATGTGAGTTACTACGTGACCACGGGCAGTGCCATCGATATCGATGCCTATGACCGTGCCACCAGCGTCTATTTCCCGCGCCGCGTGATCCCCATGCTGCCCGAGAAGCTCAGCAATGGCCTGTGCTCGCTCAATCCCGATGTGGATCGCCTGTGCATGGTCTGCGACATGCTGATCACTGCAAAGGGCGATATCCATGCCTATCAGTTCTACCCCGCGGTGATGCACAGCCATGCGCGCTTCACCTATAACGAGGTGGCTGCCATCCTGGCCAATACGCGTGGCCCGGAGGCTGCCAAGCGCTCCGATCGCGTGGGCGACTTGCTGAATCTGCATGGGGTGTACCAGGCGCTGCTCAAGTCGCGCGAAGCACGCGGCGCCGTGGACTTCGAGACCACGGAGACGCAGATCGTCTGTGACGAGAACGGCCGCATCGAGAAGATCGTGCCGCGCACGCGCAACGAGGCGCACAAGCTGATCGAGGAGGCCATGCTGGCCGCCAACGTCTGCAGCGCGGACTTCATCGAGCACAGCGGCCGCGTTGGCCTGTTCCGCGTGCACGACAAGCCCTCGCTGGAGAAGCAGGACATCCTGCGCAACTACCTCAAGGCCATGGGAGTGGGTATGGCGCTTGGCGAGAATCCGGCCACGTCCGAATTCCAGGCCATTGCCAATGCCACCAAGGACCGGCCTGATGCCCAGCAGATCCACACCATGCTGCTGCGCTCGATGATGCAGGCCTTCTACACGCCTGAAAATTCGGGCCACTTCGGGCTGGCCTTCGATGCCTATACGCACTTCACCAGTCCGATTCGCCGCTATCCCGACTTGCTCGTGCACCGCGTGATCAAGGCCGAGCTTGAAGGCACTCACTATCGCCTGCCCGAACTGCCCACGCCTGGAGAGGCCGAAGCCAAGTTGGCCAAGCGTCTGGCCTCGCGTGTCAGTGCACCCGGCCAGAAGCCGCGCAAGCGCGCGCCCGCCGCCGAGGTCCAGGCCTGGGAGGCTGCAGGCCTGCACTGCAGCGCGAACGAGCGCCGCGCCGATGAGGCCAGCCGAGATGTCGAGGCCTGGCTCAAGTGCAAGTACATGCGTGAGCATCTGGGGGAGGAGTTCGCAGGCGTGGTCTCTGCGGTCACCACCTTCGGCATCTTCGTCACGCTCGATGCCATGTATGTGGAGGGTCTGGTCCACATCACCGAGCTGGGGGGGGACTACTTCCGCTTTGATGAGGCGCGCCAGGAACTGCGGGGCGAGCGCTCGGGCATTCGCTACGGCATAGGTACGCGGCTGCGCGTTCAGGTCAGCCGTGTGGACCTGGATGGCCGGCGCATCGATTTCCGCCTGGTGCGCGACGGCGAAGAGCAGCCGGCTTCGGGTCGTTCCGGCAGGGCGCCGGCGCGCACGGAAGCCCATCAGGGCGAAAAATGGGGGCGCCGCGACGCCAAGGAAAAGCGTGCGCAGCGTAACTCCGGCGGTGCCGGCGAAGCCCGGTCTGAATCCGACGGCGCGGTGTCTTCCGGCAAGCAGGGGCGCAAGGCGTCCAAGAAGGCCATGGTCAAGGGCGTGAACCTGGCCGCGCTGGAGGCTGAATATGCGAGTGCCCAGTCCCGCCCGGCCGCGCCAGTGCGTCAAAGCGACGTGAGTGAGCCGGCCGTGGTGCCAGGTTCGTCCGTACCTGCGGCACGCGCCTCCCGCAAGGGCAGGGCGGCTGAAGCGCGCAAGTCTGTCGCCATCGATGCTGACCACGGTCTGCCGCAGTTGCCGCCGCCATCGCCGGTGCAGGCGCTGCGCGCCTTGGGTAAGAAGGCCTTGGGGGCCGTCAAGTCCAAGGTGGCAGGCAAGACATCCAAGCCCCGGCGCAAGCCCTGAGGGCGTCTATTGGCCCAGCCGCTGGGCCAGCGCGCTGGCGCTGAACGGCATTTGCGCGGGCCATTGGTCTGCCGCATGGCCGTGGCGCCAGGCCGCCAGTGTTGCGGCCTGCGCGGGGTCCAGCCCTTGCGCCCATAGCGCGGCAATCAGCCCGGCGAGAACATCTCCGGTTCCTCCGGTGGACAGCCGGGCGTTGCCTGTGGGGTTGATCCAGCAGGGCGGCGATGCATTGCCGTCGCCCTGCGATCCGGCGATCACGGTGCCCGAGCCCTTCAGCAACGCCGTGCAGTGGAATTGCAGCGCCAGCTGCCTGGCTGCTGAAAGTCGCTGGGCCTGGACCTGGGCAGTGCTCATTTTCAGCAGGCGGGCGGCCTCCAGCGGGTGCGGTGTCAGCACCGTGTGCTGGCTGCGTCGGCTGCGTTCTTTCAGAAGCAGGGCCAGCGACTCATCTTCGGCAACCGCGTTCAGTGCGTCTGCGTCCAGTACCAGCCTGGGCGCCTGATCCAGAATTTGGGGTAGCCAGGCGCGCACCGCCATGCCGCCGCCACATCCGAACACGACAGTGGCGCCGCGCCAGTCTTGTGCTTCGGGGCTGCGCAACATGATTTCGGGCCAGGGGGAGATAGCCTGGCCTGACCCGTGCGAGGCATCGAGCAGTGCCAGCATCACGCGTCCCGCCCCGCCGTGCAAGGCTGCCAGTGCGGCCAGCCAGGCGGCGCCGGTCATGGACAGGCCGCGGTATTCCAGCCCCTCTCCGCCCAGAATGGCCACGTCGCCAAAGCTCCCCTTATGGCTGGCATGCGGACGCGGGGCGCGGGCTTCCGGGGAGAAAAGTTGTGCGCACGGTGAGATGGCGAAGGGTGGCGCGCTGCTTGCCAGTCCTGTGTCCAGATCGTCCCACCATATCTGGCCGCAGGCGTCGCGGCCGCTTCCTGTGAACAGGCCGGGATGCAGTGTCAGCAGAGCCAGCGTATGCCGTGCGCTGACCGGGAGGTTCATGGGCTCGAATCCAGGCAGGTATTGCCCGGTGTCGGCATCCAGGCCGGATGCGATGTCCACGCAAAGGACGGGGCTGATGCCGGACTGCAGGCTGCGCAGCAGCGACAGCAATCGGTCATCTTTTCGGGTGGGTGGGCTTGCCGTGTCGGGTCGGCGCAGGCCGATGCCGAGCAAGGCATCAATGCACAGATCCTGAGGCCCCATGTCAGGGGGCATGTGGGCGATCCATTGCACGCCGGCCTTGTGGGCCGCATCCCATGCGGCACGCGCGTCGGCGGGCATGCGGACGCGTTCGCGCACGCAGCTGACCAGGATGCGGCAATTGCAGGATCGTGCCGGCATCGTGTTCAGGTGCTGTTGAAGCCAGGCGGCTGCCTGCAAGCCGTCTCCGCCGTTGTTCCCAGGGCCGCAGGCGATCCAGATGCGGTTGGCGTGAGGGGCGATGGCGCGTGCCAGGCGTGCCAGCCCCATGCCTGCGCGCTGCATGAGGCAGTGTTCGGGCAGTCGGGCCGCGGCCTGCTGTTCCAGGGTGCGTGTGGCCACTGTATCGAACAGTGGCAATGCGGTGGATGTGGGAATGCGCAGCATGGCCTGAGCATAGCCGCCAGCCGCAGGGCGGGGTGTCCGCAGCGGTCAGCCGAAGCGGCGCGGATCCAGCAATGCGCTGTCCAGGAAGCTGGTGCGGTTGTCCATCAGGTCGCTCAGCATGCTGGCGCAGCCTTGGGCAATGGCGGCACCACAGCTGCCATGGCCCAGGTTGAGCCAGATGCCGGGCAAACCGCTGGCGCCCAGCAGGGGCAGTCCATCGGCTGTGCACATGCGTGTGCCATGCCAGATCTGAACGCCCGAGGTCAGCACGGCGCTGCCGGGAAAGACCATGTTGAGTCGGTGGTACATGCGCTGCAGCGTGGCCTCGTGCATGGGGCCGTGGCTGCCCAGTTCAGCGCCGGCCACGACCCGCATGCGCTGGCCAAGGCGCACCAGGGTCATCTGCTCGCTCCAGTCGACGATGGCGTGGCGGGGCGCGTAGCCTTGTTCGCGCAGCGGAGCACTGATGCCATAGCCGCGCAGGGCGATCATGGGCAGGCGCAGGCTCAGCGGCGCGAGCAGGTTTGCGGCCTCGGCGCCAGCGCAGACGACGATGGCATCGTGCGACCGGGGCGTGTCTTCGCCTTGCAGCTGCAGGCGAGCGGTGCGCTCGGCGCCGCCGGGCTGCAGTCGCTGCACAAGGCGTTGCGTCTCGAATCGTGCTCCTGCGGACTGTGCGGCCTGCCTTTGCATCAGCGTGGCCAGGCGGCCGTTGGCGGCGCCAGCCTGCGGGAAATACAAGGAGCCTGCGAGTGCGGTCTCCTCGCCCAGCGCGGGCTCACGCAGGCGGGTCTGGGCGGCATCCAGTGCCTCGCAGCGCGTGCCGGCCTCGGCCAGCGCTGCCAGTGCAGGTTTCAGTTGCTCATGGTCGGCCTCGCTGCCCAGCAGCACCAGGCTGCCGGAGACATATTCCGGGTCCAGCTCCCACTGCCGCCACAGCGATTGCTGGAACTGCTGGCTGCGCTGGGTGAGTGTCTCCAGTGCCGCCATCGTGGCTGTGGGTTCGCCGGCTTTGCGCAGGCGCCGCCCAGCCTGGCGCCATTGCCATAGCCAGCGCAGCTGGGCTGCGAGGTTTCCGGAGCCGAGGCGTGGCAAAGCCTGCCGGCCGGGAAGCGTGGGTGAGCGTTCTGTGGTGGAGAGACCGGGGACGCTCCACGGTTGGAGCAGGCTGGGGCCCAGCCAGCCGGCATGTCCGAAGCTGGCTTCCTCGGCCACCGTGCCATGGCGCTCGTAGACGGTGACCTCGTGCCCGACCTGGGCCAGTGCGTGGGCTGTCGCAACGCCAATGCTGCCGGCGCCCACAATCGCGATGTTCATTTTGGGGTGGAATCTGCTGAAGTGCCTGAATTATCAAGCGGATGTAGCTATCACTACAGGAGTGTGTGGCCGATGCGGCAGCCGTGGCTATGCGGGGTGTGAGCGCGCGTTGGGTGCGAAGCCTCAGTCTTGGGATGGCGTATGCTAGAATCTTGCGGCTTTGCTAGGGGTTCACCCTGATTTTCTTCGGAATTGCCGGAGATCAGGTGATGGCTTTGGGGTGCGAGGTGTTCGTCATGAATGCCTGCCCATGCTTGCAACCCCCGTTGCAAAGTCAATCGCAAACCAGTCCCTTCAAGGTGTTGCTTCCTGTATCCGGGGGGCAATTGTCGGGCTGGATTTTAGACCTAACCTTTGAGGTATTCATATGTCCGTCACTATGCGCGATATGCTGGAAGCAGGCGTCCACTTCGGTCACCAGACCCGTTTCTGGAACCCCAAGATGGCCCCCTTCATCTTCGGCCACCGCAACAAGATCCACATCATCAACCTGGAAAAGTCGCTGCCGATGTTCCAGGACGCCCAGAAGTTCGTGAAGCAGCTGGCTTCCAACGGCGGCACCATCCTGATGGTCGGCACCAAGCGCCAGGCCCGCGAGCTGGTGGCTGCCGAAGCCCAGCGCGCTGGCGTTCCTTTCGTTGACCAGCGCTGGCTGGGCGGCATGCTGACCAACTTCAAGACCGTCAAGACGTCCATCAAGCGTCTGAAGGAAATGAAGGCCCAGCAGGAAGCCGGTCTGGAAGCCATGAGCAAGAAGGAACAGCTGATGTTCGTTCGCGAACTGGAAAAGCTGGAAAAGGACATCGGCGGCATTCAGGACATGAACAGCCTGCCCGACGCCATCTTCGTGATCGACGTGGGCTTCCACAAGATTGCCGTGGCCGAAGCCAAGAAGCTGGGCATCCCCCTGGTCGGCGTGGTTGACTCCAACCACAATCCCGAAGGCATCGACTATGTCATCCCCGGTAACGACGACTCTGCCAAGGCCGTGCAACTGTACGCCCAAGGCATCGCCGACGCGATCCTGGAAGGCCGCGCTGCTGCACTGACCGACGTGGTCAAGGCCGCATCCGGCGAGAGCGGTGACGAGTTCGTGGAAGTGGAAGAATCCGCTGCCTGATTGAGCTTGTCCGGCTGAGCGACCTCGTCGCCGAATAAAAAGCGGGGCTCAGGGTAGCCCCGTTTTTTTAAGCCGAAATCCTGTAACGAATCGAACTGACATTGGAGAAATACGATGGCTGCAATTACCGCAAGCATGGTGGCTGAACTGCGCGCAAAGACTGACGCGCCCATGATGGAGTGCAAGAAGGCCCTGACCGAAGCCGAAGGCGACCTGGTCAAGGCGGAAGAGCTGCTGCGCGTCAAGCTCGGCACCAAGGCTGGCAAGGCTGCCTCGCGCGTGACCGCCGAAGGCGTGATCGCCGCCTTCATCAATGGCAACCAGGGTGCCATGATCGAAGTCAACAGCGAAACCGACTTCGTGTCCAAGAACGACAGCTTCATCGCGATGGCCAACGCCGCCGCCAAGCTGGTCGCCGAGCAAAACCCCGCCGACGTGGCCGCGCTGAGCGCACTGGCCTATGAGCAGGACGGCTTCGGCCCCACGCTGGAAGACGTGCGCAAGGGCCTGATCGGCAAGATCGGCGAAAACATGTCCTTCCGCCGCTTCAAGCGCTTCGAAGGCTCCAGCCTGGCTTCCTACCTGCACGGCTCGCGCATCGGCGTGGTCGTCGAGTTCGACGGCGATGCCACGGCTGCCAAGGATGTCGCCATGCACGTGGCCGCCATGAAGCCCGTGTCCGTGACCAGCGCCGACGTGCCCGCCGAGCTGATCGAGAAGGAGCGTACCGTTGCTGCCGCCAAGGCTGCCGAGTCCGGCAAGCCTGCCGACATCGTCGCCAAGATGGTCGAAGGCTCGGTGCAGAAGTACCTGAAGGAAGTCTCGCTGGCCGACCAGGTCTTCGTGAAGGCTGCCGACGGCAAGCAGACCGTGGCCCAGATGCTCAAGGCCGCCAACACCAACGTCAAGGGCTTCACCCTGTACGTGGTCGGCGAAGGCATTGAAAAGAAGGTCGACGACTTCGCTGCCGAAGTGGCTGCCCAGGTGGCTGCCGCCAAGGCCGGCGCCTGATCCTTCCGGGCGACCGAACCGTTCCCTTCACCATCCATCATCATCCACCACTTCGGAGAAACACCATGACCCACGCCACACCGGCCCACAAGCGCATCCTGCTCAAGCTGTCCGGTGAGGCACTCATGGGGGATGACTCGTTCGGCATCAACCGTGCGACCATCGAGCGCATGGTTTCCGAAATTGCCGAGGTCACCAAGGTTGGTGTCCAGGTGGCGGTGGTGATCGGTGGGGGGAACATCTTTCGCGGCGTGGCTGGCGGCTCGGTCGGCATGGACCGTGCCACCGCCGACTACATGGGCATGCTGGCCACGGTCATGAATGCCCTGGCCCTGGCCGATGCCATGGACAAGCAGGGGCTGACAGCCCGCGTGATGTCGGCCATTGCCATCGAGCAGGTCGTGGAGCCCTATGTGCGCCCCAAGGCCCTGCAGTACCTCGAGGAGGGCAAGGTGGTGGTGTTCGCTGCCGGCACCGGCAACCCGTTCTTCACGACCGACACGGCCGCCGCGCTGCGTGGCGCTGAAATCGGCGCCGAGGTGGTGCTCAAGGCCACCAAGGTCGACGGTGTCTACACCGACGACCCGATGAAGAACCCCGACGCGACCCGCTACCACAAGCTGGCTTTCGACGAGGCCATCTCGCGCAACCTGGGCATCATGGACGCCACCGCCTTTGCGCTGTGCCGCGATCAGAAGCTGCCGATCCGGGTGTTCTCCATCGTCAAGCCCGGCGCGCTCAAGCGCGTGGTCATGGGCGAGGACGAGGGCACGCTGGTGTACGCTTGAGCGTTTTGATACCGCGTTACACAGCTCTTCAAGGAACAAGAACATGACGATTGCAGACATCAAGAAGACCACCGAGTCCAAGATGGGCCAGTCCATCGAAGCGCTCAAGAACAATCTTGCGCGCGTGCGCACCGGTCGTGCCAATCCATCGCTGCTGGACTCCATCCATGTGGAGTACTACGGCTCCATGGTGCCGCTGTCCCAGGTGGCCAACGTCACCCTGCTTGACGCGCGCACCATCAGCGTCCAGCCCTGGGAAAAGAGCATGTCGGCCAAGGTGGAGAAGGCCATCCGCGAAAGCGATCTGGGCCTGAACCCCGCCTCGCTGGGCGACCTGATCCGCGTGCCCATGCCTCCCATGAGCGAGGAGCGCCGCAAGGAAATGACCAAGCTGGCGCGCAATGAAGGCGAAGCTTCCAAGGTCGCCGTGCGCAACCTGCGCCGCGATGCCAACGAAGCCGTCAAGAAGCTGGTCAAGGACAAGGAAGCCTCGGAAGACGATCAAAAGCGTTGCGAAGCCGATGTCCAGAAGATGACCGACAAGCACATCGCCGAGATCGATACGCTGGTGGCGGCCAAGGAACAAGACATCATGGCGGTCTGAGGCGTCCTGCCTCATTTGCCTCAGGGTCCGTACCTTTGACCAAACAAGACTCCGGCGCGGTGCCGCGCCATATTGCCGTCATCATGGATGGCAATGGACGCTGGGCCAATCGCCGCTTTCTGCCGCGACTGGCCGGCCACAAGCAGGGCGTGGAATCACTGCGCCGCTGCGCCCGCGCCTGCGTCCAGCGCGGCGTGCAGGTCCTGACCGTCTTCGCTTTCTCTTCCGAGAACTGGAACCGTCCCGAAGAGGAGGTTTCCGGTCTCATGGGCCTGCTGGCCAATGCGCTTGCCAAGGAAGTGCAGCAACTGAGCCGCGACGGCGTGCGCCTGCATTTCATCGGTGACCGCAGTGGCCTGGGCGATAAAGTGTGCGCGGGCCTTGCGCAGGCCGAGACCGTCACTGCGCACAACAATCGCCTGGTTCTCAACGTCTGCTTCAACTACGGCGGACGCTGGGACATTGCACAGGCAGCTGCCCGGCTGGCAGAGAAGGGCGAGCCCATCACCCCGCAGAGCCTGGACCGCGCGCTCGCGCTGGCCCATGTGCCCGACCCGGATCTGCTGATCCGTACCGGCGGGGAAATGCGCATCAGCAACTTCCTGCTGTGGCAGGCTGCGTATTCCGAGCTTTTCTTCAGTGACAGCTTGTGGCCTGATTTCGATGAGGCCTGCCTGGACGAGGCCATCGCGGCTTTCGCTTCACGCGAGCGGCGCTTCGGCCAGACTTCCGCGCAAGTACAACAATCACAACCGACGTCGTCCCATCCGCAGACGTCCTGAACAAGGGGGAGCCATGCTCAAGCAGCGAGTCATCACCGCCCTGATCCTGCTGGCCATCCTGTTGCCTGCGCTGTTCTATCCCACGGGTATTCCGTTCGCCGTGGTCGTGCTCGTGCTCATGGCGGCAGGTGCCTGGGAATGGGGGCGTCTCAACGGCTTTGGCACCGCGGGCGCCATCGGCATAGGCGCCATCTGCACGGCGATGTGCCTGGGCGCCTGGGCTGCCGGCTGGCTGGAGCGTCCGCTGTCAGCGCTCTGGATTGTTGCCGGTGCTGCCTGGGTGCTGGGTGGCGGGGCGCTGCTGCGTGCCGGCGTGGCTGGCTGGCCTCGCATTGCAGCGCCTGTGCGCCTGGTCGGCGGAGTGCTGGCCTTGTGGCTGGCCTGGGTCGCCGTGGTGCAGGCGCGCATGATGGGCATCAACTTCCTGCTGTCGGTGCTGGTGCTGGTCTGGGTGGCCGATGTGTTCGCGTATTTCGCAGGACGGACCCTGGGCCTGAAATTCACCAAATCCAAGCTGGCTCCCACGATCAGCCCCGGCAAGAGCTGGGAAGGCGTATGGGGCGGCATGGCAGGCGTTCTGGTGCTGGCCTTGGTCTGGGTCTGGGCCGACCGCCACTACGCGGTGGCCGTGCCCAGTTTCTATTCATTGCTGCTGGCGCGCGGGGCCTGGTTCCTGCTGCTGGCGGTTGTTTTCATGGCCGCGATGAGCGTGGTCGGCGACCTGGTCGAATCCCTGGTCAAGCGCAGCGTCGGCGTCAAGGACAGCAGTGGCCTGCTGCCCGGTCATGGCGGCGTCCTCGACCGCGTCGATGCCCTGCTGCCGACCCTGCCGCTGGCCCTGATGCTTTCCTCTTTCGCGCATTCATGAAGCAGAAAATCACCGTCCTGGGCTCCACAGGCTCCATCGGTACCAATACGCTGGATGTGGTGGCGCGCCACCGCGATCACTACGAAGTCTTTGCGCTCAGCGCGGCCACGCAGGTGGACCTGATGCTGCGCCAGTGTGCCGAATTCAAGCCCCGCTACGCCGTCATGGCCAGCGCGCCGCATGCAAGGCTGCTGGCTGAGCAGCTGCGCAGCAATGGATTGGCCACCGAAGTGCTGCAGTCGCCTGACGCGCTGGAGCAGATCGCCTCGCATCCTGAAGCCGATGCCGTCATGGCGGCCATCGTCGGTGCGGCGGGCCTGGCGCCTTGCCTGGCTGCCGCACGCGCCGGCAAGCGTCTGCTGCTGGCCAACAAGGAGGCGCTGGTGGTTGGCGGTGCACTGTTCATGGACACCGTCAAGCGCCACGGCGCAACGCTGCTGCCCATTGACAGTGAGCACTCGGCCATCTTCCAGTGCCTGCCCGAAGACCGCACCAGTTGGCCCGATCGCGTGGACAGTCTGCTGCTCACAGCCTCGGGCGGGCCTTTTCGCCTGCGCGATCCGTCCACCCTGTCCGAGATCACGCCGGAGCAGGCCTGCGCGCACCCGAATTTCTCCATGGGGCGCAAGATCTCCGTGGACTCGGCCACCATGATGAACAAGGCGCTGGAGGTGATCGAGGCCCGCTGGCTGTTCGACATGGCGCCTGACAAGATCAAGGTCGTCATCCATCCGCAGCAGATCGTGCACTCCATGGTGCAGTTCAAGGATGCTTCGGTGCTCGCGCAACTGGGTACGCCCGACATGCGCGTGCCCATCGCCTGCGGCCTGGCCTGGCCCCGCCGCATCGCCAGCGGTGCGGCGCCCCTGGATTTCGCCAAGCTGTCGGCCCTGACCTTCGAGGCGGCGGATGCCGTGCGCTTTCCGGGCCTGCACCTTTCCTGGCAGGCGCTGCACGCCAGCGAGGGAACCACGGCGGTTCTCAACGCTTCCAACGAAGTCGCCGTTGCCGCCTTCTTGGAGCGGCGCCTGGCATTTGACCGTATCCACGCTGTGAATTTGCGCACGCTCGAGACCTTGCTGCCGCCTACACTGGGCAGCCTGGAAGACCTGCTGGCCCTGGACGCGCAGGCGCGCGAAATCGCGCAGACCGTGGCGCGGCAGTGGCAGCTGTGATGCCGGCTTCGCAGGTCAGGATGGTTTTCTTGATGGGCCTGCGGCGGAATCCAGAGGCGCATTGGATTCAAAGGAGTATCAATTGTTGCTGACCGTTGTCGCATTCGTGGTCGCACTGGGCTTGCTGATTGCCGTGCATGAGTGGGGCCACTACCGCGTCGCCGTGGCTTGCGGCGTGAAGGTGCTTCGCTTTTCCGTCGGATTCGGCCGCCCCATCCTGCGATGGAAGCGCAAGGGTTCGGACACGGAATTTGTCATCGGTGCACTGCCCCTTGGCGGCTATGTGCGCATGCTCGATGAGCGTGAGGGCGAGGTGCCTGCCGACCAACGCCATCTGGCATTCAACACCCAGCCGCTGCGTGCGCGTGCAGCCATCGTGGCCGCAGGCCCCGTGGCCAATCTCGTGCTGGCCATTGCGCTGCTGGCCATCGTCAATTGGGTCGGCATGCAGGAGCCCGTTGCACGGCTGGCAACACCGCCAGCAGGCACGGTGCTGCAAATGGCGGGTGTTCAAGGCGGCGATCGCGTTTTGCGCATGGCTTTGGGTGACCAGGAATGGGAAGAGGTCCGCTCCATCAATGATCTGCGCTGGACGCTGACCCGTGCAGCGCTCGATGACGAGTCCGTGCGCATGGAGGTGCTCCAGGCCCGCCGCACCGCCCCGTCCGAACTGCGGCTCGCGCTGGCTGGTCAGGTTCAGGGCGAGCCCGATGCCGCCTTCTTCGAGCGCCTGGGCTTGCTTGGCCCCTGGACGCAGCCCGTGCTGGACAAGGTGATTGCCGGTGGTGCCGCTGAGAAGGCGGGCCTGCGCCAGGGCGATCTGGTTTTGCGCGTGGGTGGCACCTCGGTGGACGATGGCACGCAGTTGCGCAATCTCATCCGCAAGATGGGCGCATCGGGCCAGGTCCAGCAGCAGATCTGGCTGGTGGAGCGCGAGGGGCGGCAGTTGCAGATCCCGGTGCTGCCCGACCTGGGCCGATCGGAAGACGGCAAGGAAAGCATCGCCCGCATCGGCGCCTACATCGGCAGCGCCCCGGAAATGGCGCTGGTGCAGCGCGGTCCGCTGGAGGGTCTGTGGGCCGGCGTGCAGCGCACCTGGGAGCTGTCGTCGCTGACACTGCGCATGATGGGCCGCATGGTGATCGGCGAGGCCTCGCTCAAGAACATCAGCGGGCCCCTGACCATTGCCGACTACGCGGGGCGTTCGGCCAGCATGGGCCTGGTCCAATATCTCTCGTTCCTGGCGCTGATCAGCATCAGCCTGGGGGTTCTCAACTTGCTCCCCCTGCCGGTGCTCGATGGTGGGCACCTGATGTATTATCTTTGGGAGGGCGTGACTGGCCGAAGCGTGTCGGAAGTCTGGGCCGGACGCTTGCAGCGTGCAGGCGTGGCGGTTTTGATGATGATGATGTCCGTCGCCTTTTTCAACGATATCAACCGGCTTTGGGGCTAACTTTTCAGCCGTTTTCGGCAAGCCGCAGCGGCGGCAAATCCATTCATGACTAAACGTATCAATCGCCTGGGCGTGCGCGCTGCATCGACCCTGGCTGCCATGGTTTTGGCTGCCAATGCAGCCTGGGCACTGGAGCCCTTCCGCGTACAGGACATCCGCATCGAAGGTCTTCAGCGCGTGGAGCCGGGCACGGTCTTCGCTTCCATCCCCCTGCGCGTGGGTGACCAGTATGACGACGACAAGGGTGCAGCCGCCATCCGCTCGCTGTTCGCATTGGGCCTGTTCAAGGACATCCGCCTGGAAGCCAACGGCAACGTGCTCGTCGTCGTGGTCGAAGAACGCCCGACCATCGCCGAAGTGAACTTCGCCGGCACCAAGGAATTCGACAAGGAAACCCTGCAAAAGGCCATGCGCGATGTGGGCCTGGCCGAGGGGCGTCCGTTCGACAAGGCACTTGCCGACCGCGCGGAGCAGGAGCTCAAGCGCCAGTACATCAACCGCAGCCTGTATGGCGCCGAAGTCGTCACGACGGTCACGCCCATCGAGCGCAACCGCGTCAACCTGACCTTCACGGTGACCGAAGGTGATCCCGCCCGTATCAACGAGATCCATATCGTCGGTAACAAGGCCTTCAGCGAATCCACGCTCAAGGACCTTTTTGACCAGGACACCGGCAACTGGATGAGCTGGTACACCAAGTCGGACCGCTATGCGCGCAACAAGCTCAACGCCGACCTGGAAACGCTGCGCTCGTACTACCTGCAGCGTGGATACCTGGAGTTCCGCGTGGACTCCACCCAGGTGGCGATCTCGCCCGACAAGCAGACCATCTCGCTGACCCTGAACATCCATGAAGGCGAGCGTTTCGTGGTCTCCGGCGTCAAGCTGGAAGGCAACTACCTGGACCGCGACGACGAATTCAAGTCCCTGGTCAAGATCAAGCCCGGCGAGCCCTACAACGCCGATCAGGTCACGGGAACGACCAAGGCCTTCACCGAGCACTTCGGCAACTTCGGCTTTGCCTTCGCGCGCGTCGAGGCCGTGCCGGACATCGACCGTGCGACCAACCGGGTGGCCCTGGTGCTGCACGCCGAGCCTTCTCGCCGCGCCTATGTGCGACGCATCAATCTCAGCGGCAACAACCGCACGCGCGACGAAGTGATCCGCCGCGAATTCCGCCAGTACGAGGCTTCCTGGTACGACGGCGACAAGATTCGCCTGTCGCGCGACCGGGTGGACCGTCTGGGCTTCTTCACCGAAGTCAACGTCGAAACCCAGGAAGTGCCGGGTTCGCCTGATCAGGTGGATCTGGTCATCTCGGTGGCTGAAAAGCCCACCGGCTCGCTGCAGCTGGGCGCTGGTTTTTCCAGCGCTGAAAAGGTTTCGCTGTCCTTCGGCATCAAGCAGGAAAACGTGTTCGGCTCGGGCAACTACCTGGGCGTGGACGTGAACACCAGCAAGTACCGCCGCACCATGGTGCTGTCGACCACGGACCCGTACTTCACGGACACCGGCATCTCGCGCACCTACGACCTGTACTACCGCACTGACCGTCCCTACTACGACGATGCGGCCTACAAGATCGTCACCTCGGGCGGCAGCGTCCGCTTTGGCGTTCCCTTCAGCGAGATCGACACCGTTTACTTCGGCGGCGGCGTGGAGCGCTCCGAAATCAAGCCCGGCACCTACCTGCCCCAGGCGTACAAGGACTATGCCGACAAGTACGGCTACTCCAACACCGGCATACCACTGACCCTGGGCTGGTCACGCGACAGCCGTGACAGCGCGCTGGCGCCCAACTCCGGTCTCTACCAGCGCCTGAACACCGAGTGGTCGGTGGGTGGCGAGGCCCGCTATGTGCGAGCCAACTACCAGATCCAGCAGTACATCCCTCTGAGCAAGAAGTACACGCTGGCACTGAACGGTGAACTGGGCTACGGCAAGGGCCTCAATGGCCGTCCGTTCCCGCTGTTCAAGAACTTCTTCTCGGGTGGCCTGGGCTCGGTGCGTGGCTTCGAGCAGGGCTCGCTGGGTCCGCGCGACACCAAGGAAAACCTGGCGCTTGGCGGCTCCAAGAAGGTGACATTGAACGCCGAGTTCATGGTTCCGTTCCCTGGTGCCGGCAATGACAGGACTTTGCGTCTTTTTACATTCCTCGATGTGGGCAATGTCTACGGAGCCAACGAGAACTTCGATCTCGGGGAGCTGCGGGCATCCACGGGCCTGGGCATCAGCTGGATTTCCCCGCTGGGTCCCCTGCGCCTGGCCTTTGCTCAACCCATCCGCAAGCAGACCGGGGATAAAATCCAGCGACTGCAATTCCAAATCGGAACCTCTTTCTAATGAAATCTCTATCTAGCCATTTTTCCCTGGCTGTGCTGCTTGGCGCCATGGCCGTTTCCGCGCACGCCCAGGAGTTCAAGGCCGGCTTTGTGAATACGGATCGCATCTTCCGTGAAGCATCGACTGCCAAGGCTGCGCAGTCCAAGCTGGAGCAGGAATTCTCCAAGCGTGAGAAGGAGCTGATTGACCAGGGCAACTCGCTCAAGAGCGCTTCGGAGAAGTTCGAGCGTGAAGCTCCCACCATGGCCGAAAGCCAGCGCGTCTCGCGCCAGCGCCAGCTGGTGGATCAGGACCGCGAGTTCCAGCGCAAGCGCCGTGAGTTCCAGGAAGACCTGAACTCCCGCAAGAACGAAGAACTGGCCCAGGTGCTGGAACGCGCCAACAAGGTGGTCAAGCAAGTGGCCGAATCCGAGAAGTACGACGTCATCCTTCAGGAAGCCGTCTACATCAACCCCAAGTACGACATCACTGACAAGGTGATCAAGGCGCTGAACGGCGGCGGCAAGTAAGCCAGCTGTCCAGGGCTGCATGCCGTGAGCGTATTGTTGGGCCAGATCCTCGATGCACTCGGTGGCGAGTTGGTCGGTGGCGAAAGGGAGATGTCCATCTCCCGCATCGCACCGCTGGACTCTGCCGGGGCCGGGGATCTCAGTTTTCTGAGCAACCCCCGCTACCGCCAGCAACTGGCCGCCTCCGAGGCGGCCTGCGTTATTGTGGCGCCCGCCATGCGCGAGCTGGCGCAGCATCGGGGTGCCTGCATCGTGGTCCCTGATCCGTATGCGTATTTCGCCAGGGCCACGCAGTGGTGGAAGCGAAACTGCAGGCCCGTGGCGCCGGCCGGTATCCATCCGAGCGCCGTGGTGCACGAGAGCGCCATCGTTGATGCATCGGCCACCATTGGCCCGCTGTGCGTGGTCGAGGAGGGTGCCACCATCGGTGCCCACACCGTGCTCAAGTCGCGCGTCACCATTGGCGAGAACTGCCATGTGGGCGCGCGCTGTCTGCTGCATTCCGGCGTGGTGCTGGGGGCGGACGGCTTTGGGTTCGCGCCTGAGAACGGCGCATGGGTGAAGATCGAGCAGCTCGGCGGCGTGCGGATCGGCGACGATGTGGAAATCGGCGCCAATACCTGCATAGACCGGGGTGCGCTGGACGACACGGTGATCGAGGATGGGGTCAAGCTCGACAACCTGATTCAGATCGGTCACAACGTGCACGTCGGCAGGCATACGGCCATGGCCGGCTGCGTGGGGGTGGCCGGCAGCGCGCGCATTGGCGCGCATTGCACCGTGGGAGGCGGGGCCATCGTGCTGGGCCATCTGCAGCTGGCTGACCGGGTGCATATTTCGGCAGCGACGGTAGTGACCCGTTCGCTGACACAATCAGGTGTTTACACGGGCATGTTTCCCGTGGATGAAAACGCCAAATGGGAAAAAAATGCTGCGACGCTGAAGCAGCTGCACTCCATGCGCGATCGCATCAAGGCCCTGGAGCGGCAACTGCAGCAATCGGCGGATCAAGGCCATAACGGAACGCAATGATGGATATTCACGCAATTCTCAAGCAACTGCCCCACCGCTACCCCTTCCTGCTGGTGGACAAGGTCACGGAGCTTGAGCGCAATACACGCATCAAGGCGATCAAGAACGTCACGTTCAACGAGCCCTATTTCATGGGCCATTTCCCAGGCCGTCCCGTCATGCCGGGCGTGCTCATCCTGGAGGCGCTGGCGCAGGCTGCCGGCCTGCTGGCCTTCGATGCCATGGGCCAGGTTCCCGACGAAAACAACATCTACTACTTCGTGGGCATCGACGGGGCGCGCTTCAAGCGTCCCGTGGAGCCGGGCGACCAGCTGGTGCTGGAGATCACCATCGACCGTGTGCGCGGCGGCATCTGGAAGTTCAAGGGCGTGGCTCGCGTCGAAGACGAAGTGGCCTGCGAAGCCGAGCTGATGTGCACCATGCGCAACGTGGGCTGACGGGCGCATGGCTGGCATTGAACGCATCCATCCCACGGCACTGATAGATTCCGCTGCGCAGCTGGATTCGTCGGTGTCGGTCGGCGCCTATGCCGTCATCGGACCGCATGTGGAAATCGGCGCCGGCACCACCATCGGCGCGCATTGCGTTGTCGAAGGCCATACCCGCATTGGCTGCGACAACCGGATTTTCCAGTTCGCGTCCCTGGGCGCGCAGCCCCAGGACAAGAAGTACGCAGGCGAGCCTACCCGGCTGGTTATCGGCGATCGCAATACGGTGCGGGAGTTCTGTACCTTCAACACCGGTACCGTGCAGGACCAGGGCGTCACGGCCATCGGCGACGACAACTGGATCATGGCCTATGTGCATGTGGCCCATGACTGCGTTGTCGGCAGCCACACCATCCTGGCCAACAACGCCACTCTGGCCGGCCACGTGCACGTGGGCGACCATGTCATCCTGGGCGGCCTGACGGGTGTGCACCAGTTCACCAAGGTGGGCGCCCATGCCATGGCCGGCTTTGCCAGTCATATCTCGCAGGATGTGCCGCCCTTCATGATGGTGGATGGCAATCCGCTGGCCGTGCGCGGCTTCAATATCGAAGGCTTGCGCCGTCGCGGCTTCGGGCCGCAGCGCATTCAGGCCGTCAAGCAGATGCACCGTCTGCTGTACCGCCAGGGACTGACCCTTGAAGCTGCGCGAGAAGCCATTGCTTCGCTGGAGGGTGAACTGCCCGAGGCCGCGGCCGATGTATCGCTGATGCTGGATTTCCTGGCGGCTTCGACCCGGGGCATTGCGCGCTGATCTGGCGCGCGAAAGGACGGCATGACAGAGAACGCGGCGCCATCGGCGCGCCTGAGTCCATCGATTGCCATGGTCGCCGGAGAAACCTCTGGCGACCTGCTGGCGTCCTTGCTCCTGGGGGGGCTGCAGTCCCGCTGGCCAGAGGCCTCGGCCTTTGGCATCGGCGGGCTGCAGATGCAGCAGCGCGGCTTTGAAGCCTGGTGGTCCAGCGAGCGCTTGGCCGTGCATGGATACAGCTGGGAAGTGTTTCGCCGGCTGGCCGAGATTCTGAATATCCGACGCCAGCTGCGTCAGCGACTGCTCCAGCAGCGGCCGGCCGTCTTTGTCGGCATCGACGCGCCGGACTTCAACCTGGGGCTAGAAACCGATCTGCGTGCTGCGGGCATCAAGACCGTGCATTTCGTCTGTCCTTCGATCTGGGCCTGGCGTGCCGATCGCGTCGACAAGATCCGCCGCGCGGCCGATCATGTCCTGTGCATCTTCCCCTTTGAGCCCGAGTTGCTGGCCCGCCATGGCATAGACGCGACCTACGTGGGCCATCCCCTGGCCAGCGTGATTCCGCTGCAGCCCGACCGCGCAGCTGCGCGCCGCCGGTTAGGGCTGCCCGAAGATGGTCTGGTGCTGGCCGTGCTGCCCGGCAGTCGGCGCTCTGAAATACGTTACCTGGCTGCCCGCTTCTTTCAGGCGGTAGCTTTGGTTCGGAAGGCGCTGCCAGCTATTAAAATAGTAGTGCCTGCTGTGCCTTCGCAATTCGACGAGCTGCAGCGCATTGCCGCGCAAGCCGGCATGGCTTCGTCGCTGCACATCGTGCGCGGCCAGTCCCATGACGCATTGGCAGCCTGTGACGTGACGCTGATAGCCAGCGGCACGGCCACGCTGGAAGCCGCCTTGTACAAGCGGCCCATGGTGATCGGCTACAACATGCACCCGTGGAGCTGGCGTCTGATGCGTGGCAAGCAACTGCAGCCCTGGGTGGGCCTGCCCAACATCCTGTGCGGCGATTTCGTCGTGCCCGAGCTGATCCAGGATGCGGCAACGCCCCAGGCGCTGAGCGCGGCCGTGCTGCAATGGCTGCAGGCCTGCGAGCATTCCCCTTCAACCGTCGAAGCGCTGGTACAGCGCTTCACAGCGCTGCACCATGAATTGCGGCGCGATACTGCCGAACTGGCCGCCCATGCGATCGAGAAAATCATTGCCCCCACTGCCGCCTGAACAGGCGTGCCTGCCCTGGCATCCGCCGGGGTTGGTTGCGGGCGTGGACGAAGCGGGCCGCGGCCCGTTGGCCGGCCCCGTGGTGGCCGCCGCTGTCATTCTTGACGATCTCCATCCCATCGAGGGCCTGAACGATTCCAAGAAGCTCACGGCTGCGCGCCGCGAGGCACTCTATGACGAGATCCGTGCCAAGGCGCTGTGCTGCAGCATTGCCGAGGCCTCGGTCGAAGAGATCGATCGCCTGAACATCCTGCAGGCCACGCTGCTGGCCATGCGCCGCGCGGTGCTGGGCCTGCGATTGAAGCCGGTACTGGTTCTGGTGGATGGCAACCAGTTGCCCGTGCTGGATGTGCAGGCCGAGGCCATCGTCAAGGGCGACGCCCTGGTGCAGTCCATCTCGGCGGCCTCCATTCTTGCCAAGGTCACGCGGGATCGGTGGTGCCAGCGCCTGCATGAGCAATACCCGGAATACGGCTTCGACGGCCACAAGGGCTATGGCACGGCGGCCCATCTTGCCGCGCTGCGCCTGCATGGCGCCTGCCAGGAGCACCGGCGAACCTTCGCGCCTGTGGCCCATGTCGTGAGCATTGCCCGCAGGGCCGAGCCGCTGGCAGCCGCCCGCGTGGCCGCTGCGGCGCAGGGCGCGCAGGCCTTGCTGTTGTCGGCCTGAGCGCCTTCGCTTTCTGCGCCCGTGGCGCTGTTCTTCGCTGTTCTCTTTGCCCGGAAGCCTTGCCATGAGCCGACAACCTGCCGCTACATCGATCCAGTCCCGTGACAACGCCCTGGTCAAGGATTTGCGAAGGCTTGCCCAGGACAGCGGGGCCTACCGCAAACAAGGACGTGTCTGGCTGGAGGGGGACCATCTGTGCCGTGCTGCCCTGGCGCGCGGCATGCAGCCCGCCGTGGCCGTGGTGGCCGAGTCCTTCTGGCCTCAGGTGCCGCTGGAGTGGGTGCAGGGCGCAGGCAAGTGCGTGGTGCTGTCCGATGCCGTGTTTGCCGAGGTCAGTGGACTGGAGTCTCCGGCGCGCATCGGCTTTCTGATGGACTGGCAGGCGTCGGCGGCCGTGCGTGCCGGCGTGGCCACCGTGGTGCTCGACCGTGTGCAGGACGCAGGCAACGTGGGCTCCATTCTTCGCAGTGCGGCCGCTTTCGGCTTCGGCCAGATCGTGGCTTTGAAGGGCACGGCTGCGCTGTGGAGCCAGAAGGTGCTGCGCGCCGGAATGGGCGCGCATTTCGGGCTGCACTTGGTGGAGTCGGCGTCACCCGAGGATCTGAGTGCGCTTGGCTTGCCCCTGATCGTGACCAGCTCCCATCAAGGTGAACTGATCCAGGGCGCCGCTCTGCCCTGGCCGTGCGCCTGGGCCATGGGCCATGAAGGGCAGGGCGTTGGCGAGGCGCTGATGCAGCAGGCGGCGCAGCATGTGCGCATCGGCCAGCCGGGTGGTGAAGAGTCTCTGAACGTGGCTGCGGCAGCGGCGATATGCCTGCACGCAAGCAGCGTGAGTGCCGGCTCACGTCAAGGGTAATCCCGCCTCCTGTCAGGAGGCTGAAGCGCGACCAGCCTATAATGGGCGGCTTTCAAGCATTCCACAATACGCCTAGCGACGCTTCCTCGCCACCCCCTGCAGACAAGCTGTAAACCGCACGGACCCGTCCGTGCGGCACGCTGGGCGTAACCGTAATTAGAACCGGAGAACCCAGTGCTTTTGTCTCTCAAGGGAGCATTCCCATCCGCCATCCTGGCGCTCGCAGACGGCACGGTCTTTGTTGGCAACTCGATCGGTGCGCAAGGCACCACGGTTGGTGAAGTCGTTTTCAACACGGCAATCACCGGCTACCAGGAAATCCTCACCGACCCCAGCTACTGCCAGCAGATCGTGACGCTCACGTATCCGCACATCGGCAACTACGGCGTCAACGCAGAGGATGTCGAGGCTGGCAAGGTCCATGCGGCGGGCCTGATCATCAAGAACCTTCCGCTGCTGGCCAGCAACTTCCGCAAGTCCGAGACCCTGCCCGACTACCTCACGCGCAGCGGCACGGTGGCGATTGCCAACATCGACACGCGCAAGCTCACACGGCTGCTGCGCGACAAGGGCGCACAAAACGGCGCCATCGTCGGTTTGGCCGCTGGCGAAGAAGTGACCCAGGCGCGCATCGACGAGGCACTGGCTGCGGCCAAGGCGGCCCCCAGCATGAAGGGCCTGGATCTGGCCCAGGTGGTGAGCGCCGCCCAGCAGTACGAATGGACGGAAACCGAGTGGAAGCTGGGCGAAGGCTACGGCCAGCAGCAGGCCCCGCGTTTCCATGTGGTGGCCTATGACTTCGGCGTGAAGTTCAACATCCTGCGCATGCTGGCCGAGCGCGGCTGCAAGCTGACCGTGGTGCCGGCCAAGACGCCCGCCAAGGATGTGCTGGCACTCAACCCCGACGGCGTTTTCCTGTCCAACGGCCCTGGCGACCCGGAGCCCTGCGACTACGCCATTGCCGCGACCAAGGAACTGGTGGAGTCCGGCAAGCCCGTCTTCGGCATCTGCCTGGGTCACCAGATCATGGCCCTGGCCGCTGGCGCCAAGACCTTCAAGATGGCCAACAGCCACCACGGCGCCAACCACCCCGTCAAGGACCTGGACAACGGCCGCGTGAGCATCACCAGCCAGAACCACGGGTTTGCGGTGGAGATGGAATCGCTGCCCGACACGCTGCGCGCCACGCACATCAGCCTGTTCGACGGCACGCTGCAAGGCCTTGAGCACAAGGACAAGCCTGCGTTCTGCTTCCAGGGCCACCCCGAGGCTTCGCCCGGCCCGCACGATATCGCCTACCTGTTTGACCGCTTCACGGCGCTGATGGAGAAACACAAAAATGCCTAAGCGCACCGACCTCAAAAGCATTCTGATCATTGGCGCCGGTCCCATCGTCATCGGCCAGGCCTGCGAGTTTGACTACTCCGGCGTGCAGGCCTGCAAGGCGTTGCGCGAAGAGGGCTACAAGGTCATCCTGATCAACAGCAACCCTGCCACGATCATGACCGACCCGGCCACGGCCGACGTCACCTACATCGAGCCCATCACCTGGCAGACGGTCGAGAAGATCATCGCCAAGGAGCGTCCCGACGCCATCCTGCCGACCATGGGCGGCCAGACCGCGCTGAACTGCGCGCTGGACCTGTGGCGCAACGGCGTGCTGCACAAGTACAAGGTCGAGCTGATCGGCGCAACTCCCGAGGCCATCGACAAGGCCGAGGACCGCCTCAAGTTCAAGGATGCGATGACGCGCATCGGCCTGGGTTCGGCACGCTCGGGCATCGCCCATTCGATGGACGAAGCCTGGGCCGTGCAAAAGGAGATGGGCTTTCCCACCGTCATCCGCCCCAGCTTCACGCTGGGCGGCACGGGCGGCGGCATTGCCTACAACCCCGAAGAGTTCGAGACCATCTGCAAGCGCGGCCTGGAAGCGTCGCCGACCAATGAGCTGCTGATCGAGGAATCGCTGCTCGGCTGGAAGGAGTACGAGATGGAAGTCGTCCGCGACAAGGCGGACAACTGCATCATCATCTGCTCCATCGAGAACCTGGACCCCATGGGCGTGCACACCGGCGACTCAATCACCGTGGCGCCCGCGCAGACGCTGACCGACAAGGAATACCAGATCATGCGCAACGCCTCGCTGGCGGTGCTGCGCGAGATCGGTGTGGACACGGGTGGCTCCAACGTGCAGTTCTCGGTGAATCCGAAGGACGGTCGCATGATCGTCATCGAGATGAACCCGCGCGTGTCGCGTTCCTCGGCGCTGGCCTCCAAGGCCACGGGCTTCCCCATCGCCAAGGTCGCTGCCAAGCTGGCCGTGGGCTATACGCTGGACGAACTCAAGAACGACATCACGGGCGGCAAGACGCCTGCGTCGTTCGAGCCCTCGATCGACTACGTGGTCACCAAGATCCCGCGTTTCGCGTTCGAGAAGTTCCCGGCTGCCGACAACCGCCTGACCACGCAGATGAAGTCCGTGGGCGAGGTCATGGCCATTGGCCGCACCTTCCAGGAATCCTTCCAGAAGGCGCTGCGCGGCCTGGAAGTCGGCGTGGACGGCATGAACGAAAAGACCCAGGACCGCGAGATCCTCGAAAAGGAACTCGGCGAACCAGGTCCGGACCGCATCTGGTATGTGGGTGACGCCTTTGCTGCCGGCTGGACGCTGGACGAAGTGCACAACATCACCAAGATCGACAAGTGGTTCCTCGTGCAGATCGAAGAGATCGTCAAGATCGAACTCGAACTGGACAAGGTCTACGAGGAAAAGGGCGATGCCGCGCTGGCTGCACTGGACGCCACCACGCTGCGCACGCTCAAGCAAAAGGGCTTCTCCGACCGCCGCCTTGCCAAGCTGCTGCACAGCACCGACAAGGCCGTGCGCGAGGCGCGCAAGGCACTGGGCGTGCGCCCCGTGTTCAAGCGCGTGGACACCTGCGCTGCCGAGTTCGCCACCGACACCGCCTACATGTACTCCACCTATGACGAGGAGTGCGAAGCCGAGCCGACGGACAAGAAAAAGATCATGGTGCTGGGCGGTGGCCCGAACCGCATCGGCCAGGGCATCGAGTTCGACTACTGCTGCGTGCATGCCGCGCTCGCCATGCGCGAGGACGGCTATGAAACCATCATGGTCAACTGCAACCCCGAAACCGTGTCCACCGACTACGACACCTCGGACCGCCTGTACTTCGAGCCGCTGACGCTGGAAGACGTGCTCGAAGTCGTGGCTGTCGAGAAGCCGGTCGGCGTCATCGTGCAGTACGGTGGCCAGACGCCCCTGAAGCTCGCCCTGGGCCTGGAAAAGGAAGGCGTGCCCATCATCGGCACCACGCCCGACATGATCGACGCGGCCGAAGACCGCGAGCGCTTCCAGAAGCTGCTGCATGAGCTGGGCCTGCGCCAGCCGCCCAATGCCACGGCCCGTACCGAGCCCGAAGCGCTGGAAAAGGCGGCCGGCCTGGGCTACCCCCTGGTCGTGCGTCCCAGCTATGTGCTGGGTGGCCGTGCCATGGAAATCGTGCATGAGCAGCGTGACCTGGAGCGCTACATGCGCGAAGCCGTCAAGGTCAGCAATGACTCGCCCGTGCTGCTGGACCACTTCCTGTCCAACGCCATCGAGTGCGATGTGGACTGCGTGCGTGACCGCGAAGGCGCCGTCTTCATCGGCGGCGTGATGGAGCACATCGAGCAGGCCGGCGTGCATTCGGGCGATTCCGCCTGCTCGCTGCCGCCTTACTACCTCAAGCCCGAGACCGTGGCCGAGATCAAGCGCCAGACGGCTGCCATGGCCAACGCGCTGAGCGTGGTCGGCCTGATGAACGTGCAGTTCGCCATCAAGGAAACGGCCGATGGCGACGTGATCTACGTGCTGGAAGTCAATCCGCGTGCCTCGCGCACCGTGCCCTTCGTCTCCAAGGCCACGGGCATCCAGCTGGCCAAGGTGGCTGCGCGCTGCATGGCCGGCGACACGCTGGCCCAGCAAGGCATCACCAAGGAAGTCACGCCGCCGTACTTCAGCGTCAAGGAAGCCGTCTTCCCGTTCGTGAAGTTCCCGGGCGTGGACACCATCCTCGGCCCCGAGATGAAGTCCACCGGCGAAGTCATGGGCGTGGGCAAGACCTTTGGCGAAGCCTTCGTCAAGAGCCAGCTGGGCGCCGGCGTGGCACTGCCCACCCAGGGCAAGGTCTTCCTGACCGTGAAGAACGCCGACAAGCCGCGCGCCGTGGCCGTGGCCAAGGAACTGGCTGCCATGGGCTTCGTGCTGTGCGCCACGCGCGGCACGGCAGCGGCCATCTCCGAGGCAGGTATCGAAGTGCAGCTCGTCAACAAGGTGACCGAGGGCCGCCCCCACATCGTGGACATGATCAAGAACGGCGAGATCGCCATGGTCATCAACACGGTGGAAGAGCGCCGCAACGCCATCGCCGACTCGCGCGCCATCCGCACCAGCGCCCTGCTGGCGCGCGTGACCACCTTCACCACCATCTTCGGTGCCGAAGCCGCCGTCGAAGGCATGAAGTCCATGGGCAACATGGATGTGCACTCCGTCCAGGAACTGCACGCCCAGCTGCAGACGGCCTGATCCTTCCGCACTGCCGCCCCTCGTTTCTGACGAGGTGCAGCCGGCGGCACTGTCCGACAGTGCCGCCGGGTTTTCCCACCGAAGCTGGTGGTCAAACGCGGCATAATGGACCACATGACTTGATGAAACCGCCGCGCGGCAACGTGCGGCGGTTTGCTTTTGGGGCGCAGGCCCTGCCGCCATACTGCCGGCCCGCCTGTGCCAAAGAAGCCGCGCAACGCGCGGCGTTTGCTGCACATGGAGACTTTTCAATGGCCACCATTCCCATCACCAAGCGCGGAGCCGAGAAACTCAAGGACGAGCTGCACCGTCTGAAGACCGTGGAGCGTCCTTCCATCATCCAGGCCATCGCCGAGGCCCGTGCCCAGGGCGATCTGAGCGAAAACGCCGAGTACGAGGCCGCCAAGGACCGCCAAGGCTTCATCGAGGGCCGCATTGCCGAGGTAGAGAGCAAGCTGTCCGCAGCCCAGATCATCGATCCTTCCGCCGTGGATGCCGGCGGCCGCGTGGTCTTCGGTGCAACGGTTGAACTCGAAGACGAGGACAGCGGCGACACGGTCAAGTACCAGATCGTCGGCGAGGACGAGGCCGATCTCAAGCTGGGCCTGATCAACGTCTCCAGCCCCATCGCACGCGCGCTGATCGGCAAGGAAGAAGGCGATACCGCTGTCGTGCAGGCACCGGGCGGCGAGCGCCGCTATGAAGTGGTGTCGGTGCGCTACCTCTGATGCGTCGGTGCCTGTGCCTCGATCGTTGAGGAAGGCTTAAGCCCATGAGCAACCTGTACGAGCGCGTCCCCCTGCTGGCCGCTGCCCTGTGGTGGGGCAGCCTGTCGGCCATCGGCTTCATGGCCGTACCCATGCTGTTCGCCCACTTGCCCACGCCGGCTGTCGCGGGCTTCATGGCTGCCAAGCTGTTTGCCGCGCAGACCTGGGTGTCCATCGCCTGCGCGGCCGTGCTGCTGGTCCTGTCCCGGCGCAGCAAGGAGTCGGTCGTGCAGCCCTGGGCCAAGGCCTGCCTGGGCTTTGTGATCGCAGGCATGCTGCTGGCATTTGTCGTCCAGTACGGCGTGTCGCCGCGCATCGTTGCACGCGACAACCTCAAGCTGTGGCACAGCGTGGGCACGGTGATGTATGCGCTGCAGTGGCTGTGTGCGCTCGTCGTGCTGTGGCGCATAGGCCGTTCGTCTCAAGCGAACACCCGGGCCACGGCCTGATCCCGGTCCTGCCGGTTCGGCACCATGCCAAACGAAAACGCCCGCAAGCGCGGGCGTTTTTTTGTGGGTCGAGCTGCTCACTCGTGCCAGTGCTCGGCCACCCAGGTGGCAGGCCGGATATAGCGAAAGCGCCGATTGCGCCGGCCGGCCAACGCGTCAGGCGGGTTGCATTCGCCGTGGAAGATCACCACGCGCGCACCATCCGGCACGAAGGGCGGCTTCCAGTAGTTCGTCGGCCATGCGGGAATGCAGTGGTACTTGAAGCTGGGGCACCAGGCCTGCGGCCAGTACTTGAGCTTGCCCTGCTTGTGCAGCATGTCGGACAGATAGGCCTGCTCATTGCGAAAGTTGCGGCGTATCTCTTCGAAATGCGTGCGGAAGTAGTCCAGCACCTCGGGGTGGGCACCCAGCTCGAAGCGGTACACCGAGGAATTGCCCGTGATGCGCCACGGACGCTTGTAGTCGTGGATGATCAGGAACTCGCCGGGTTCGGTGAAAAAATCGTCCAGCGGCCCGGTGATGACCACGTCCACGTCAAGAAACAGCGCCGTGCCGCGCAGGCCGTGCAGGTCGGCACTGAAGGTGGCCAGCTTGTTCCAACCACGCTCCGGAATGCCCGCGGGCAGGTTCAGCGGAGGAATCGGCAGGCATTCGACCTCGTCGCGAATCCCCACGCCGTCATCGGTCAGGCAGACAAGGCGAAAATCGCCCTTCAGATGCCGACGCACCATGGCGTAGAGCCTGTTGACATACTCCGGACCGTACTTCTTGCCCCACTTCATGCAGATCACGAAGCGCTGCTGCGCAGAGGGGGAGGCGGAGGGCGGTTGCGCGGCCTGGGCCACGCTGGCGGCATGGGATGCTACGGTCATGGATGCGGCGGACTCAGTCTGCCTGACGCTTCTTGACCGACTTCTGCTTGGGCTTGGCGCGCTTGACCTGGCCACCTGCCGTCAGGCGCTGGTTGCCCAGCACGCGGATCTGCTTGACCTCGGGCTTCTGGCCGGAGCGCTTGCTGAACTTGAGCAGCTTGACATCGCGAGGGCCGGGCATGCGGTTCTCGTCGATGGCTTTTTCCTTTTCCGGCATGGGGCGCCAGAGCACCAGCAGCTTGCCGATGTGCTGAATGGGTGCAGCGCCAAGCTCGTCGCACAGCTGCAGATACATCTGCTCGCGTGCGGCGCGGTCGTCGTTGAAGACACGGACCTTGATCAGGCCATGTGCGTTAAGGCCGGCGTTGACCTCCTTTTGCACGGCAGCCGTCAGGCCGTCACCCCCGATGAGGACCACGGGGTCCAGGTGGTGTGCGTTGGCGCGGTGTTCCCGGCGCTCGGCGGGAGTCAATTGAATTTGGGGCATGGCCGTATTATCGAGGCTGAAAGAATCCAGCATGAAAGTCCAAACAAAAAGCAAGAAGGTCAACAAGGCTTGGCTCAACAGCCACGTCAACGATCCTTACGTCAAGGCCGCCCAGAAGGACGGCTACCGCGCGCGCGCGGCCTACAAACTCAAGGAGATCGACGAGCAGCTCAAGCTCATCCGGCCGGGTGCCACGGTGGTGGACCTGGGCTGCGCACCCGGGGCTTGGAGCCAGTATGTGCGCCGTTGCCTGTCGCCCAACGGGGCGGCCGTCGGCGCTCTCAACGGCCGCATCATCTCGCTGGATCTGCTGCCCATGGAGCCCATTGAGGGCGTGCAGTACATCCAGGGCGATTTCCGCGAGGAGCCGGTTCTGGCCCAGCTCCAGGAGGCCCTGGGCGGGGGCAAGGCCGACGTGGTGGTCTCCGACATGGCTCCCAACCTGTCGGGCAACGGCACGACGGATGCGGCGCGTATTGCGCTGCTGGTCGAACTGGCGGTTGATTTTTCCATCCACCATATGAAACCTGAAGGCGCCTTGGTGGTGAAGCTCTTCCACGGCGGGGCCTACGATGACCTGGTTGCGCTGTTCCGGCAGACCTTCAAGGTGGTCAAGCCGATCAAGCCCAAGTCCTCGCGTGACAAGTCTTCGGAGACGTTTTTGGTGGGCATGGGGCTCAAGTAGCCCTGTGCAGCCGCCCGGCGCTGCCCTGACCCGGGTCAAGACCGTATTCAAGCTATGGCTGCTATAGAGGGATATAGGCGACCAGCCAGCTTGAAACACCTAAAATGGACCGCAAATACGCTTCGAGCACGCTGGAAGTCGTTTTATCTGTATCCCCCATTGGAGCCCCGCTTGAACAATCAGTGGTTTTCAAAAATTGCCGTCTGGCTGGTCATCGCCATGGTGCTGTTTACGGTGTTCAAGCAATTTGACACCCGTGGCGGCGCTGGCGCGTCCCATGTCGGTTACTCCGAGTTCCTGGAAGAGGTGCGAAGCAATCGCATCAAGAGCGCCACCATCCAGGAAAGCCCCGGCGGCACCGAGATCGTGGCCACGACCAACGATGACCGCAAGGTGCGCACCACCGCCACCTACCTGGATCGCGGGCTCGTGGGTGACCTGATCAACAACAACGTCAAGTTCGACGTCAAGCCCCGCGAAGAAGGCTCGGTCCTCATGACCCTGCTCGTCAGCTGGGGGCCCATGCTGCTGTTGATCGGCGTGTGGGTGTACTTCATGCGCCAGATGCAGGGTGGCGGCAAGGGCGGTGCTTTCAGCTTCGGCAAGAGCAAGGCGCGCATGCTGGACGAGAACAACAACACCGTGACCTTTGCCGACGTTGCAGGCTGCGACGAAGCCAAGGAAGAGGTCAAGGAAGTCGTGGACTTCCTGAAGGACCCCAACAAGTTCCAGAAGCTCGGCGGCCGCATTCCGCGTGGTCTGCTGCTGGTCGGGCCTCCGGGTACCGGCAAGACCTTGCTGGCCAAGTCCATCGCTGGTGAAGCCAAGGTCCCGTTCTTCAGCATCTCGGGCTCCGACTTCGTGGAAATGTTCGTCGGCGTGGGCGCGGCCCGCGTGCGCGACATGTTCGAGAACGCCAAGAAGAATGCACCCTGCATCATCTTCATCGATGAAATCGATGCCGTGGGCCGCCAGCGTGGCGCAGGCCTGGGTGGTGGTAACGATGAGCGTGAGCAGACTCTGAACCAGATGCTGGTCGAGATGGACGGCTTCGAGACCAACCTCGGCGTGATCGTCGTGGCTGCAACCAACCGTCCCGACATCCTGGATGCGGCGCTGCTGCGCCCCGGCCGTTTCGACCGCCAGGTGTATGTGACGCTGCCCGATATCCGCGGCCGCGAGCAGATCCTCAATGTGCACATGCGCAAGATCCCTGTCGGCCAGGACGTGAATCCGGGCGTGATCGCCCGCGGCACGCCCGGCATGTCGGGAGCCGATCTGGCCAACCTCTGCAACGAAGCAGCCCTGATGGCCGCGCGCCGCAATGCGCGCACCGTCGAGATGCAGGACTTCGAGAAGGCCAAGGACAAGATCATCATGGGTCCCGAGCGCAAGAGCATGGTCATGCCCGAGGAAGAGCGCCGCAACACGGCCTACCACGAGGCAGGCCACGCACTGATCGGCAAGCTGCTGCCCAAGTGCGATCCCGTGCACAAGGTCACCATCATCCCGCGCGGCCGTGCGCTGGGCGTGACCATGAGCCTGCCCGAGAAGGACCGCTACTCCTACGACAAGGAGTTCATGCTCAACCAGATCGCCATGCTGTTCGGTGGACGCATTGCCGAAGAAGTGTTCATGAACCAGATGACCACGGGCGCGAGCAACGACTTCGAGCGGGCCACGCAGATCGCACGCGACATGGTCACCCGCTACGGCATGACCGACGCGCTGGGTCCCATGGTCTATGCGGAGCAGGAAGGCGAGCCTTTCCTGGGCCGCTCGATGAGCAAGACCAACAGCATGAGCGAGCAGACGATGCAGAAGGTGGACCAGGAGGTTCGCCGCATCATCGACGAGCAGTACGGACTGGCGCGCAAGCTGATCGAGGATAACTCCGACAAGATGCATGCCATGGCCAAGGCCATGCTCGACTGGGAAACCATCGACGCCGAGCAACTCGATGACATCATGGCCGGCCGTGAGCCGCGTCCTCCCAAGGACTGGGTGCCGCGCAACCCGCCGTCGTCCGACGGTGGCAACTCGTCCGGCGGCACGCCGGCAGTGGATGCCGACCCTGCGCCCACCACGGCCTGAGCTGCTTGCCGCAGAATCGGTCAATCCCATGCAAAGGGCCCTGAGGGGCCCTTTTGCTTTGCTTGCAGGATGTGTTCAATTGCCCGCAACGGCCAGCGATGAACCCGGTCCGGCAGGCGCCTACCTTCAGGAAATCCCATGCCGCATCAATGGCAGACTTCGCGCTTTGTTCTAGACCTTCAGCGTCCACTGGTCATGGGCATCGTCAATGTGACGCCCGACTCGTTTTCCGACGGCGGGCGGCACAACACGGTGGAGCAGGCCTTGCGGCATGCAGAGCAACTGGTCAGTGAGGGCGCGCACATCCTCGATATTGGCGGCGAGTCCACCAGGCCCGGCTCACCGGCTGTTCCGCTGGATGAGGAGTTGCGGCGCGTGCTGCCTGTTGTACAGGGCGCAGTGCAACTGGGCGTGCCTGTCTCCGTCGATACCTACAAGCCCGAGGTCATGCAGGCCGTGCTGGATCTGGGGGCCGACATCGTCAACGACATCTGGGCGCTGCGCCAGCCGGGCGCGCAGCAGGTGGTGGCCGCGCACCCGAGCTGCGGCATCTGTCTCATGCACATGCATGGCACGCCGCAGGACATGCAGACCACGCCCATGCAAGGCGATGCCGTGCCCGCCGTGCGCGATTTCCTGCAGTTGCACAGCGATGCCCTGCTGGCCCGGGGCGTGGCGCGGGAGCGCATCGTCTGGGACTATGGCATCGGCTTCGGCAAAAGCGTGGCACAGAATTTTTCCCTGCTTGCACGCCAGCATGAATTGCTGGGCCTAGACTTCCCGCTGCTGGCCGGCTGGTCGCGCAAGGGCTCGCTCGGGCAGGTCAGTGGCCGTCCACAGGGCCAGCGCATGGTGCCCAGCGTGGCGGCGGCACTGCTGGCGGTGGAGCGTGGCGCGCGCGTGGTGCGCGTGCACGACGTGGCCGATACGGTGGCGGCATTGACGGTCTGGCAGACCATGCACGACAACGACTGAACAACAAAGGAGCACTATGGCACGCACATATTTTGGTACCGATGGAATTCGCGGCCTGGTGGGCCGTTCGCCCATCACCCCCGACTTCGCGCTGCGTCTGGCGCATGCCGTGGGCCGTGTGCTGCGGCGCAAGGAAGCCCGTCCCATGGTGCTGATCGGCAAGGACACGCGGATCTCGGGCTACATGCTGGAGAGCGCGCTGGAGTCCGGGTTCAACTCTGCCGGCGTGGACGTGATGCTGCTGGGCCCCTTGCCCACGCCGGGCGTGGCCTATCTGACGCGCGCCCAGCGCGCCAGCCTGGGCGTGGTCATCAGCGCCAGCCACAACCCTTATTACGACAACGGCATCAAGTTCTTCAGCGCACAGGGCACCAAGCTGCCCGATGCCTGGGAGGAAGAGGTCGAGCAGGCCTTGACCGAAGATCCCGTATGGGTCGACTCTGCCGCTCTGGGAAAGGCCCGGCGCCTTGAAGACGCGCCAGGGCGCTACATCGAGTTCTGCAAGAGCACCTTCGACCATGCGCTCACGCTCAAGGGTGTGAAGATCGTGGTCGATGCGGCCCATGGCGCGGCCTACCAGATCGCCCCCAAGGTCTTCCATGAACTGGGGGCCGATGTGGTGGCCATTGGCTGTGCGCCCGATGGACTGAACATCAACGAAGGCGTGGGTGCCACCCATCCCGAGGCCCTGGTGCTGGCCGTGCGAGCGAACAAGGCCGACTTCGGTGTGGCGCTGGATGGTGATGCCGACCGGCTGCTGCTGGTCGATGCGGCTGGCCGGCTCTACAACGGCGACGAACTGCTGTACCTGATGGCGGCCGACCGGCTGGCGCGTGGCGAGGCCGTGCCGGGTGCCGTGGGCACACTGATGACCAATATGGCCGTGGAGGTGGCGCTGAAGTCCCAGGGGGTGGGCTTTGTGCGCGCCAAGGTCGGCGACCGCTATGTGCTGGAGGAGCTGCACCGCCAGGGCTGGACACTGGGGGGCGAGGGCTCGGGCCATCTGCTGGCGCTGGACAAGCACACCACGGGCGATGGCCTGGTCAGCGCGCTGCAGGTGCTGCAGGCCTGCGTGCGTTCGGGCAAGAGCCTGTCGCAGTGGCTGTCTTCGGTCCAGCTGTTTCCCCAGGTATTGCTCAACGTGCGGCTGCAGCCGGGCCAGGACTGGAAGCGCAACACCCAGCTTGAGGAAGCCACCGAGGCCGTCAAGGCCGAATTGGGCGATACGGGGCGCGTGCTTATCCGCGCCAGCGGCACCGAGCCTTTGCTGCGCGTGATGGTGGAGGCACGCGATGGCGACCAGGCCAGCCGCTGCGCCGAGCGCCTGGCCAGCGTGGCGAAGAATTCACCCATGCCCTGAGCGGCGTGCGGCACGCTCCCGGCCATGGAAAGCCGAAGCTGCAGTCTTCGGCTTTTTCGTCTGCAGACCGTGGCGCGGTGAGCCGTTCAGCCCTGGCTGCGCAGAAAGGCCTCCAGCGCCTGGGGCGGCAGCGGGCGGCTGAAATGGTAGCCCTGGGCTTCATCGCAGCCTTGCTCGCGCAGGAACTCCAGCTGCGCCTCCGTTTCCACGCCTTCGGCCGTGGTCTGCATGCCCAGGGCCTGGGCCATGCGGATGATGGCGCTGACAATGGCGCGGTCATTGCTGTCGTGGTCCAGGTCCTGGATGAAGGACTGGTCGATCTTGAGTTTGTAGATCTGAAAGCGCTTGAGCTGGCTCAGGGATGAATAGCCGGTGCCGAAGTCATCCATGGCCAGGCGCACGCCATGCTCGCGCAGCCGGTCCATGGTGGCCGTGGCCTGGCGCGGATCATGGATGGCCACGCCCTCGGTCAGCTCCAGCTCCAGAGAATCTGCCGGCAGGTCGCTGTCGAGCAGGATGCGGTTGATGATTTCGGGCAGTTGCTGCTGGTGGAACTGGATGGCCGACAGGTTCACGGCCACCTTCAGGTCCCGCAGCCCCGCATTGCGCCAGGCCTGCAGTTGCTGCATGGCGCTGCGCAGCACCCATTCGCCGATCTGCAGGATCTGGCCGCTGTCCTCGGCGACGGGGATGAACTCCGCGGGCGAGACCGAGCCCAGCTCGGGGTGCTCCCATCGCAGCAGTGCCTCCACGCTGCGCACGCGCCCGGTGCTCAGGGTGATCTGCGGCTGGTAGTGCAGATACAGCTGATTGCGCTCCAGCGCCCGCCGCAAGGCGTTCTCCAGCTGCAGGGCGCGCAGGGACTGGGCCTGCATCTGCGGAGTGAAGAAGCGGTAGGTGTTGCGGCCGGCCTGCTTGGCGTGGTACATGGCCGCGTCGGCGGCCTGTGTCAGCGAGTCGATGTCGTGGCCGTCGCGCGGGTACAGCGCGATGCCCATGGACGGCGCAATGGTCAGTTCGTGGCGGTCGATCTGGTAGGCCTGGCGCGACGCCTCCTGCAGCTTGCCTGCCACGCGGGCCGCACCCTGGGCATTGGCACCGGGCAGCAGCAGCACGAATTCGTCGCCGCCGATGCGGGCCACCGTATCGCGGTCACGCACCACGGCACGCAGGCGGCGGGCAATCTCCACCAGCAGGGCATCGCCCACGCGATGGCCCAGCGAATCATTGACATGCTTGAAATGGTCCAGGTCCAGGAACATCACGGCCAGTGGCGTGTCGTTGACCTTGGCCAGCTCGATGGCGCGGGCGCTGCGCTCGGCCAGCAGCGTGCGGTTGGGCAGGCCGGTGAGCGCGTCGTAGTGCGCCATCCAGTAGATGCGTTCCTGGTCCAGCTTGCGGTCGGCGATCTCGCGGTGCAGGTTCTCCACCGTGGCGCTGAGTTCGCGTGTGCGGTCGCGCACCTGCTGCTCCAGCAGTTCGTGGGCCTGGCTCAGGGCCTGCTGGGCGCGCAGACGGTCGTCGATGTCGCTGACGATCCAGATGGAGCCTTCGCGTGCATCGCCCGGATTGATGAGCCGGCCCGTCAGTTCACCCCAGAACAGGCTGCCATCCTTGCGGCGCAGGCGGCGCTGCGTGCGAAAGGACAGGCCCGCGCTCAGCGTGCGATAGGCCTCGCGCCCCAGGCTGCGCAGCTCGTCGCGGCTGGGGTGCAGGTGCTCGCTGTTGATGCCGACCAGCGCATGTTCGCCCGCGTAGCCGAAGATGTCGGCATAGCACTGGTTGCATCGGACGATGACGCGCTGGCGGATGAAGACGATGCCCACGCCGGCATTGTCGAGCAGTGCCTGCTGCTCGCGCAGGCTGCGCTGCAGCGACGCCGCCATCATCGAAGACGGACGTTCGAGTACAGGGTCGTACGCAATCGTCGGCGCGGACATGGCGAAGCGGTAGGGCGGTGGTAAAGGGATGAGGGGGAACTTACAAAGTGTAGCACTTGCGCGCAAAACAGCATTTTGTCGTTCCCTGGCGAGGGCAGGGCCTTGGTTTTCAGGTGCCGGTGGACTGTCGTTGCCGGCCCTTGGCCTGCGCATCGAGCTTGTGGGCCAATTCATAGAGCACGCCATGGCGCAGGGCGCCGTGCGTGACGCGCATGCGCTCGATGCCCAGGCTGGAGAAGATGCCCCGCATCACGCTCATGCCGCCGCCGATCATGGGGCGCAACTCTTCCTTGAGTCCGTCCATGTTCACACGGTCGACATGGCCTGCGCGCAGCAACTGCGCATGCAGCCAGTCCAGCCCTTGCCGCGTGATCCAGCCGGCCGTGCCCCCGGGCGCATGGGCCAGGACCTTGACAATGGCACCGGCCGTGCCCGAGGAGCCATAGGCATGGCTCCATTGCCCGGCAGCGAAAAGTCCTGCTTCGGGCGCAATGATGTCGGCCACGGCTGCTTCGGCCTGGGACAGGGCCTGGGCCGACAACTCGCCATCGGGGAAGTGGCGCAAGGCCCAGGTCACGCTGCCGAAGGCGAAGGAGCGTGCCTGCAGTACTTGCCGCTGCTGACCCAGGCACAGCTCGGTCGAGCGGCCGCCGATGTCCACCACCAGCCTCCGCTGGGCGCCGGGCGGCAGCAACTGGGCGACGCCGCGATAGATCAGGCGTGCTTCCTCCTCGCCGTCAATGACCTCGATGGGGCAGCCCAGGATGCGCTGGCCTTCGTCCAGGAAGATCTGGCGATTCGATGCCTCTCTCAGCGTCTGCGTGGCCACTGCACGTACGCGGTGGCGGGGCAAATCACCCAGCACCTGCGCATAGCGCTCCAGGCAAGCCCAGCCGCGCTGCATGGCCTCCAGGCTCAACGCGCCCTGGGCGTCGAGGGCGCTGCCCAGGCGTATGGCTTCCTTGCGATGGCTGAGCAGCTGTACCTTTGCGCCGTCGCTGCGGGCCATGGCCAGCAGGCAGCTGTTGGAGCCAATGTCGATGGCGGCCAGGCGGCTTTCGGGGGGATTGGAAGAGGACATGCGCGAAAGGCGGACGACGGCACGGCTGCGGCAGGTTTGCAGCAGCCAACGGCATCCAGGGGAAGGCAGCTAGCTTAGCACCCCGGCGATGTCGCGTCGCTCTCGTGCCGGTGTGACTGGGTCATGACTTTTGCGTGACGGTTTCTGCGCCGTTGCTTGCGCCTGGCTTGGCTTGTATGACAGATGTCATGAACAGAGGAATGGATGTCATGAACATGTCACAAATCCGGGGCAGACTGCCCGAATCCCCGGCTAGCGGGGTGACTACCGGGTCCTGCCCAGGCCGGGCCCCTGCATCCATGCCCCAGACATTCACGCCGATTCCCGGTGGCGCCTCTGCCGCACCTGCCGAACCAGAACATGAACAGGGAGCGCGTGCCGTGCCCGCAGGGCCGGCTTCGCTGGGCATGGCCCGCCAGACAGCTCCCATACCCGTCTCTGCACCCCTGAATGTCCCGATGATGCCTCTGGCGAAAAGCCTCTCCACCGCCTTGTCGGAGCTGCAGGGCCAGGCCATTGCGGCTTCTGCCTCTGCTTCTTCTGCAAGGCTTCCCGCCCCCGAATACACTGGACTGCACGCCACAGCCGAAAGCGGTGAAGTGCAAGAGCAGCAGCAACAGTTTCTTGACCGTGACCATTGCATCCTGGCCTTCAATGAGCGCGTGCTGGACTGGGCCGTGCGTGAAGATGTGCCGCTGCTGGAGCGTTTGCGCTATCTGTGCATCGTCTCCTCGAATCTCGACGAATGGTTCGAGGTGCGTTGCGCCCCGCATGTGACGGCCGCCAAGGCCGGCGACGCCAAGGGCCTGTACACCCTGCAGAGCTTCCGCTCGCTGATGGACAAGGCGCATGAGCTGGTATTGCGCCAGTACACGCTGTACAACCAGTCGCTGATTCCGGCCTTTGCGGGGCAGGGCATACGCGTGGTATCCCATGGCGAGCGCAGCAGCGCCCAGCGCAAATGGGTGCGCGAGTACTTCCTGCGCGAAGTCCAGCCGCTGCTCATGCCCGTGGGCCTGGACCCCTCCCATCCATTCCCCCAGGTGGCCAACAAGGCGCTGAACTTCATCGTGCGCCTCAAAGGTGTCGATGCCTTTGGCCGTGCCAACGAGGTGGCCATCGTCAAGGTGCCGCGTGTCTTGCCGCGCCTGGTGCGCCTGCCCGAGAAGATCGCGGGCAAGCAGCGCCTGTTCGTGAGCATCTCCAGCATCGTGCGTGCTCATCTCGTCGAGTTGTTCCCGGGGCGTGAGGTGGCGGAGTTTGCGCAATTCCGTGTCACGCGCCATTCGGACCTGGCAGTGGATGAGGAAGACGTCAGCGACCTGCGCACGGCCCTGCGCCAGGGTCTGCACCATCGCCACTACGGCCAGGCGGTGAGGCTGGAGGTGTCCTTTGCCTGCTCGCCCATGCTGTCCGACCTGCTGCTGGGCCAGTTCGGCCTGCCGACCGAGGCACTGTTCCGCGTCAAGGGGCCCGTGAACCTGGTGCGCCAGTCGCAGCTGGTGGATCTGGTCGATGACCCCGCGCTGCTGTTTCCGCCTTGGCGTCCGGCATGGCCGCGCCAGCTGCAGCCGGGCCGCTCGGTGATGGCCCAGATCCGCAAGCGTGATGTGCTGATCCACCAGCCCTTCGAGAGCTTCGACGGCGTGCTGGAGCTGCTGCGCGAAGCCGTCAATGACCCTGAGGTGCTGGCCATCAAGCAGACCATCTACCGCACGGGGTCGGACTCCGAGATCATGCAGCTGCTGGCCGAGGCGGTTCGCCGTGGCAAGGAAGTGCTGGCCGTGCTGGAACTCAAGGCCCGCTTTGACGAAGAGGCCAACATCAACTCCGCCGAGAAGCTAGAGGCCTTGGGCGCCCAGGTGGTCTACGGCGTGCTGGGCCTGAAGACGCACGCCAAGATGCTGCTGATTACCCGGCGCGAAAAGCGCAGCGGTCAGCTCAAGCGCTACGGGCACCTGTCCACCGGCAATTACAACGTGCGCACGGCGCGCCTGTACACGGACATCAGCCAACTGACCTGCGATGCACAGATCACGGCCGATATGGATGCCGTATTCAGCCACCTGTCCAGCCACAACCGCTTGCCCAAGCTGCACCAGCTTGTGATTGCACCGTTCCAGCTGCACGATCGCATGCTGGCGCTGATTGCCCAGGTGGGCGAGGCCGCACAGCGCGGCGAAGAGGCGCGGATTGTGCTGAAGATGAATGCGCTGACTGACGAGTTGCTCATGCAGGCCCTGGTGCGTGCCGGTCAGCAGGGCGCACGCATCGATCTCATCGTGCGCAGCGCCTGCATGCTGCCGCCGCAGCGCAAGGGCTGGACGGACAACATCCGCGTGCGCTCCATCATCGGCCGCTTCCTGGAGCATTCGCGCGTCTTCTACTTCGCCTGGGGCAATCAGCAGGAGTTGCTGCTGTCCAGTGCGGACTGGATGAACCGCAACATGATGCGCCGGGTGGAGCTGGCCTGGCCTGTGCGCGATCCGGCGTTGCGCCAGCAGGTGATAGACGAATGTCTTGTCGCCAGCCTGCATGACAACCGCGACGCCTGGACGCTGGAAGCCAATGGCGCCTACCAGCGCGCACCCTATCCGACCACGGGCCTGGGGGCGCAGAACGCCTTGATGGAGCGTTACGGCCCTCGGGCCTGAGCCGCATATCCTGTCAGGGCGCCGCGTGCCTGCCCTGTGCAATCGAAAAGCCCCGCCAACGCATTGCGCTGGCAGGGCTTTTTGCTTGTCGCTGCGGCAGCCGGAGACGTTCGGCGTTCAGTGCAGATGCAACTGCAGCGTCCAGGGCGTCTTCTGCCAGGCCACGGCTTCGGTGCGCAGCAACTGGGCGGACTGGGGGTAGCTCCTGGTCCAGCCTTCCGGCACGGTCAGGTGAAAGACGCTGTCCGAGCGGTGCAGGCGCATGCCCTGCAGATCGGGATCGCGCCGGGCGTGGCACAGCTGCACGGCCAGGCGCAGCGCCAGCAGTGGCCAGGCCACAGCCCTGTCCTCGATGGCTGCCTCGAGCTTGCGCAGCTTGCCCTGGTGGCCAAGCACCAGCTGGGTGATGCGTTCGCGCAGCTCCACGGGCCAGGTGGCAGCACTGCAGTGTTCGGTGATGTAGGCGCCGTGGCGGTGGTAGGCGCTCAGAGAGATGCGCATGCCGATCTCATGCAGGCTGGCAGCCGTGTCCAGTGCGTGCGTGGCCAGTGCATCGGGCGGCTGCTGCGCCTGCAGCGATTGCCAGGCCCAGCGTGCCACCTTGCGAACACGCAGAGCGTGGGATGCGTCAATGCCGAAGTCCTGTTGCAGCGCCGCGATCTCGGCGGCTTCGCGATCGGCAGGCGGCTCGTGTTCCAGCAGATCGTGCAGCACGCCCTGGCGCAGCGCGCCCTGTGCAACCTCCAGTTCGTCGATGCCCAGAAGGCCCAGGGCGGCCATCAGAATGCTCAGGCCGCCGGCGATGACGGCTCGCCGGTCTTCCTTGAGTCCGGCCAGGCGGATGCGGTCCACATGGCCGGCCTCCATCAGCTGCTCATGCAGCCAGCGCAGGCTGTCGGGCGTGATCAGCCGCCCGGAGTAGCCGTTGGCAGCCAGGATGTCGCCCACGGCGTTGGCCGTGCCTGACGATGCATAGGCGCAGTCCCAGGCGGTGGCTGGATAGGCCGATACGGTCTGGGTGAGGGCTGCCTGCGCCGCCTTGATGGCGGCCGAGAAGTGCGCGCGCGACAGCGTGCCCTCGCCAAAGAACTGCGTGCTCCAGGCCACGCTGCCTATGGGGTAGGAGGCCACCTGGCGCGCTTCGCCATGCTGGCCGATGATGACTTCGGTAGAGCGCCCGCCAATGTCCACCACCAGACGCCGTTGAGACGACGGCGGCAGCAGGCTGGAGACGCCGCGATAGATCAGCCGGGCCTCTTCCTCGCCCGAGATGACTTCGATGGGAAAGCCCAGCAGGGTGCTGCCTCGCGCGATGAAGACATCGCGGTTGCGGGCCTCGCGCAGGGTCTGTGTGGCCACGGCGCGGACCTGGTCGGCCGCAAAGCCGGCCAGCCGTTCGCCAAAGCGTGCCAGGCAGTCCCAGCCGCGTTGCATGGCTTCGTCAGTCAGTTCATGGCGCTCGTTGAGCCCATTGCCCTGGCGCACGGTTTCCTTGAGGTATTCCACGCGCTCTATGCGCTGGTGGCTGCCGACGCGGCCTATTTCGAGGCGAAAGCTGTTGGACCCGAGGTCAACGGCAGCGAGCAGGGATTCTGGTGCCATGAAAGAAACGCCAATCAAGATTCGTCGAGCACGATTGCACAGCGATGTCCGAGGAGGCAGGGCTGCACCTGTCTGGTGCCTGCTCGTGCGACACACAAGACTAAGACGGAATTGTGACATCGCGATGACCGGGTTCTTACATGGGAAGGCCTGCTGTTTGTGACGCCTTTTTTCCATGTCACATCAATGTCACAAAGCCTTCTTACAGTCCAGCCATCGCATCTTTCAACCCCTAAGAGGTCTGTACATGAAGTTGTCTGTGATTCACATTCTGGTGGCTGGTGCTCTGTCTGCGGGCGGCGTGGGCCAGGCCCTGGCTCAGCAGGAAGCCACCGGCGCAGGCGCCAGCTTCCCGGCTCCGCTGTACTCCAAGTGGGCTGCGGACTACAACAAGGCCACCGGCGTGAAGATCAACTACCAGTCCGTGGGCTCCAGCGCCGGCATCAAGCAGATCGAAGCCAAGACCGTGGACTTCGGCGCCTCCGACGAGCCGCTCAAGGATGAAGAACTGGCTAAGAAGGGTCTGGTGCAATTTCCCACCGTGATCGGCGGCATCGTGCCCGTGGTCAACATCAAGGGCATCCAGCCCGGCCAGCTCAAGCTGACCGGCCAGGTGCTGGGCGACATCTATCTGGGCAAGATCAGCAAGTGGAATGACGAGGCCATCAAGGCCCTGAACCCGGGCGTGAACCTGCCTGATGCCACCATCGCTCCCGTGCGCCGCGCTGACGGCTCGGGCACCACCTTCGGCTTCACCAACTACCTGTCCAAGGTCAATGCCGAGTGGAAGGAAAAGGTTGGCGAAGGCAAGGCCGTGAACTGGCCCACGGGCGCAGGCGGCAAGGGCAACGAAGGCGTGGCCGCCTTCGTGGGTCGCCTGCCCAACTCCATCGGCTACGTCGAGTACGCCTACGTCAAGCAAAACAAGCTGACCTACACCCAGCTGCAGACCGCAGGCGGCACCTTCGTGTCCCCTGATGACGCCACCTTCAAGGCCGCTGCTGCCGGTGCCGACTGGGCCAAGAGCTTCTACCAGATCCTGACCAACCAGCCTGGCAAGGAGGCATGGCCCATCACCTCGGCCACCTTCATCATCATGCACAAGGCCCAGGACAAGCCTGCACAGGCCGCTGCCTCGCTGAAGTTCTTCGAGTGGGCCTACAAGTCCGGCGACAAGACCGCCACCGACCTGGACTACGTGCCCATGCCTGACGCCGTCAAGAACGTGATCTTCCAATCCTGGGGCCAGATCAAGGACACCTCCGGCACTGCCATTTCCCTGAAGTAAACCCTGAAAAGGGGACCATGGCGCACCGCCGGCAGGTGCATCATGGCTCCCCTGATCCCTTCACAAACCGCGAATAAAGGCGCCTCACGTGTCCACAACGTCGCCCTCGAACTCGCTGGCCGCCTCTGCACAGGCTTCCCAGCGACGCACACCTTCTCCGCTACGCCCCCCGATGCTGTCGGGGCGCGTAGCGGATCGCTTGTTTGGCGCTCTCGCGCGTCTGGCCGCGCTGCTGACGCTGGGCCTGCTGCTGGCCATCCTGGCCTCGCTGCTGGTCGGTGCCTGGCCCGCCATCTATGAATACGGCCTGAGTTTCCTCGGCCGCAGTGTCTGGGACCCCGTTCGCAACGAATTCGGCGGCCTGGTCATGATCTACGGCACGCTGGCCACCTCGGCCATCGCTTTGCTGATTGCGGTGCCCGTGAGCTTCGGCATCGCGCTGTTCCTCACCGAGCTGTCGCCGGCCTGGCTCAAGCGCCCGCTGGGCACGGCCGTGGAGCTGCTGGCCGCCGTGCCTTCCATCGTCTACGGCATGTGGGGCCTGATGGTGTTCGGCCCCGTGCTGTCCACCTATGTGCAGCAGCCCCTGCAAAAGCTGTTCCAGGGCGTTCCCTATCTGGAGGCCTTCGTGTCCGGCCCGCCGGTGGGCATCGGCATCCTGTCGGCCGGCATCATCCTGGCCATCATGATCATTCCCTTCATCGCCTCCGTGATGCGCGATGTGTTCGAGGTCACTCCGGCCCTGCTCAAGGAGTCCGCCTATGGCCTGGGTTCCACGACCTGGGAAGTGGTCTGGAAGGTGGTTCTGCCCTACACCAAGACCGGCGTGCTCGGCGGCGTGATGCTGGGCCTGGGCCGTGCATTGGGCGAGACCATGGCCGTGACCTTCGTGATCGGCAACATGAACCAGCTCAACTCGCTGTCGGTCTTCGAGGCTGCCAACAGCATCACCTCGGCCCTGGCCAACGAGTTCGCCGAAGCGGGCGAGGGCTTGCACCAGGCTTCGCTGATCTATCTGGGTCTGGTGCTGTTCTTCATCACCTTCGTGGTGCTGGCTTGCTCCAAGGTCCTGCTCAACCGCCTGCAAAAGAATGAAGGAGCACGCTCGTGAGCAGCACCTCCACCAAGATGATCAATGCCGCCGAGCTGTCGCGCGTGCGCCAGGCCAAGTATGCCCAGCGCAAGCGTGTGAACCAGGTGGCGCTGACCCTGTCCCTGGCTGCCATGGCCTTCGGCGTGTTCTGGCTGATCTGGATTCTGTGGGAGACCATCACCCTGGGCATCGGCGGCCTGAGCCTGGCACTGTTCAGCGAGATGACGCCTCCGCCCAATGAGGCCGGTGGCATTGCCAACGCCATCTTCGGCTCGCTGATCATGGTGGCCCTGGCCACGTTCGTGGGCACGCCCATCGGCGTGATGGCCGGTGTCTACCTGGCCGAATACGATGCGCGTGGCTGGCTGGCCAATACCACACGCTTCGTCAACGACATCCTGCTGTCGGCGCCGTCCATCGTGATCGGCCTGTTCGTCTACACCGTGGTCGTGGCGCGCTTCAAGAGCTTTTCCGGCTATGCGGGCGTGGTGGCGCTGGCGCTGATCGTGATTCCCGTGGTCATCCGCACCACCGAGAACATGCTGGTGCTGGTGCCTGCCAGCCTGCGCGAAGCCGCCTACGCGCTGGGCACGCCCAAGTGGAAGGTCATCATCATGGTGACGCTGCGTGCAGCGCGCGCCGGCGTGATCACCGGCGTGCTGCTGGCCGTGGCCCGTATTGCCGGCGAGACCGCCCCGCTGCTGTTCACGGCGCTGAACAACCAGTTCTGGAATGCCGACCTGTCCAAGCCCATGGCCAGCCTGCCGGTGACCATCTTCAAGTTCGCGATGAGCCCTTACGAGAATTGGCAGCAACTGGCCTGGGCTGGTGTGTTCCTGATCACCGTGGCGGTGCTCGGTCTCAATATCCTGGCGCGTTTCCTGACACGCCAGAAGTAATGCAGCAACAAGCAATCAACCAGGACAAGGATTCCGCAATGACTGCGACCTCTTCCAGCGCGCTGACCTCTTCCAAGCTGACGGTGCGCGACCTGAACTTCTACTACGGCAAGTTCCACGCCTTGAAGGGCATCAACCTGGACATTCCCGAAAAGAAGGTCACGGCTTTCATCGGCCCGTCGGGCTGCGGCAAGTCCACGCTGCTGCGCACCTTCAACCGCATGTTCGAGCTGTATCCCGAGCAGCGCGCCGAAGGCCAGATCTTGCTGGACGGCGAGAACCTGCTGACCAGCAAGCAGGACGTGGCGCTGATCCGTGCCAAGGTCGGCATGGTGTTCCAGAAGCCCACGCCGTTTCCCATGTCCATCTACGACAACATCGCCTTCGGCGTGAAGCTGTTTGAAAACCTCAGCTCCTCCGACATGGACGACCGTGTGGAATGGGCACTGCGCAAGGCGGCCCTGTGGGGCGAGGTCAAGGACAAGCTGCAGCAAAGCGGCTCGGGCCTGTCCGGCGGCCAGCAGCAGCGCCTGTGCATTGCACGCGGCATTGCCATCAAGCCCGAAGTGCTGCTGCTCGACGAGCCCTGCTCGGCCCTGGACCCGATCTCCACGGCCAAGATCGAGGAGCTGATTGCCGAACTGAAGAACGACTACACCGTCGTCATCGTCACGCACAACATGCAGCAGGCGGCCCGCTGCAGCGACTACACGGCCTACATGTACCTGGGCGACCTGGTGGAATTCGGAGACACCGAGCAGATGTTCTTCAAGCCCCAGCGCAAGGAAACGGAAGACTACATCACCGGCCGCTTCGGCTGAGCAGGAGCCATCGATGACCGAAAAACACCTTTCCAGCCAGTTCGACAGCGAACTCAACCGCGTCTCGGCGCGCGTCATGGAACTCGGCGGCCTGGTCGAGTCCCAGATCCGCCAGGCCGTCTATGCGCTGTCGCGCTTCAGCATCGAGGCCGTGGAGCAAGTCGATGCCGCAGAAAAGCGCGTCAATGCCATGGAAGTGGAGATCGACCACGAACTGTCGTCCATCATTGCCCGGCGCCAGCCCACGGCGCGCGATCTGCGCCTGCTGATCGCCTTCTCCAAGGCCACGGCCAACCTGGAGCGCATGGGCGACGAAGCGCACAAGATGGCGCGCATGGTCAAGTCCATCATCGAAAGCGGCGCCGCACGCTCCCTGCCCACGGGCGACCTGCGCACTGCGGCCGAGATGGCCTCGGGCCTGCTGCGCAAGACGCTGGACGCCTTTGCGCGGCTGGACACCAAGGCGGCCGTGGCCATCCTCAAGGAAGATGACCTGATCGACCAGGAGTTCGACGGCTTCGTGCGAAAGCTCATCACCTACATGATGGAAGACCCGCGCACCATCTCGGCCAGCCTGGACCTGCTGTTCCTGGCCAAGGCCATTGAGCGCATCGGTGACCACTCCAAGAATGTGGCCGAGCTGATCATCTATCTGGTGGAGGGCAAGGATGTCCGCCACCAGACCATGGATGCCATCGAGTCGGCAGTGCTGTAAGTGCCGGAGGCGAACAACGGATGAAGAAGATGCCCATGGTCCTTATCGTCGAGGACGAGCCCGCCATCGCGGAGCTGATCGCTGTCAACCTGCGGCACAACGGCTTCCAGCCGGTCTGGGCCGAGGACGGCGTGACCGCGCAGCGCGAGCTCGATGCCGTGCTGCCCGACGTGATCCTGCTCGACTGGATGCTGCCCGGTGCCAGCGGTCTGGCCCTGGCGCGCAAGTGGCGCGCCGACAGCCGCACCAAGGCCGTGCCCATCCTGATGCTCACGGCGCGCGGCGATGAGCCGGACAAGGTGGCGGGGCTCGATGCGGGTGCCGATGACTACATCACCAAGCCTTTCTCGACCCAGGAGCTGCTGGCGCGCATCCGTGCCGTGCTGCGGCGCCGCGCGCCCGAGCAGATCCAGGACAAGGTCAGCATCGGCGAGCTGGTGCTCGACGCCGCCGCGCACCGCGTGAGCTGGCAGGGCGACATGATCAAGGTGGGCCCCACCGAGTTCAAGCTGCTGCACTATCTGATGAAGCACCCCGAGCGTGTGCACAGCCGTGCCCAGTTGCTGGACAAGGTCTGGGGCGATCACGTCTTCATCGAGGAGCGTACGGTGGACGTCCACGTCAAGCGGCTGCGTGAGGCGCTGGGCATGGCCGGTGCATTGATCGAAACGGTGCGGGGCGCCGGCTACCGGCTCAGCGCGCAGGCGCTGGCCTGAGGCGGTCCTGCGTTCCAATGAATCCACGCATGGCCCCCGCAGGCCATGCCCGGGCGCCGCTGCCCCAGGCAGCGAATACAACGCAAAGAAGGCGCAAGTATGGGTTGGCGAGGTTTTCGCTTGTTGGCGTCCCAGATCGCGGGCGCATTGCTGGGATGGTGGCTGTGGGGCGCCATGGCGGCCTCCAGCCCTGGCATGGCGTCACAGGCCGTGGCGGCCCTGGCGGGTGCGTTGTGCGCGGGTTGGATCTGGTGGCTGGTGGACAGCTGGAACGCCATGCGCCTGCTGTCCTGGCTGCGCCAGTCGGAGCTGCGGGAGGCGCCTGAACTCAGCGGCATCTGGGGAGAAGCCAGCGTGCGCATGCGCCGCTGGCTGCGCCAGAGCGTGCAGCAGGTGCAGCAGGGCGACCAGCGGCTCAATGACATTCTTTCTGCCCTGCAGGCCAGTCCCAACGGCGTGGTCCTGCTGGATGCCGACGGCCGCATCGAATGGTGCAACCAGATCGCGGCGCGCCAGTTCGGCTTCGATGCCGAACGCGACCTGCTGCAAAGCATTGGCAACCTGGTGCGCGACCCCGAGTTCAGCGCCTATTTCGCCACCCAGGATTTCTCGCGCGATCTGGTCATGCAGGGCCGCGAAAGCACGGCCTCGCGCCCCGTCAAGCTGTCGGTGCAACTGTACGGCTATGGCGAAGGGCGCAAGCTGCTGCTGGCGCGCGATGTGACCGCGGTGGAGCAGGCCGAGGCCATGCGCCGTGACTTCGTGGCCAACGTCTCGCATGAAATCCGCACGCCGCTGACCGTGCTCGTGGGCTTTGTCGAGACGCTGCAGAACCTGCCGCTGGAGCCCGAGGAACGCAACCGCTACCTGGGCCTGATGGCCCAGCAGGCCGAGCGCATGCAGCATCTGGTGGAAGACCTGCTGGCGCTGTCGCGCCTGGAGGGCAGTCCGCTGCCCAGCAGCAACGAATGGGTGCCCGTGGCCCAGCTCATGCAGCGCTGCGAAAACGAGGCGCGCGGCCTGTCGTCCATGCTGACGCGCAAGCAATCCCTGCCGCATGCGCTGAGCTTTCCGTCGGCCGAGATGCTGGCGCAGGCCGGCGAGGTTGCTGGCGCCAGCGCCGAGCTGCAAAGCGCCTTCTCCAACCTGCTGGCCAACGCTATGCGCTACACACCGGCAGGCGGGCGCATCGACGTCACCTGGGAGACCTTGCCCGATGGATCGGCACGCTTTGCCGTGCAGGACTCCGGGCCAGGGATCGAGCCCAAGCACCTGGCGCGCCTGACGGAACGCTTTTACCGCGTGGACCGCAGCCGTTCGCGCGATACCGGCGGCACGGGCCTGGGCCTGGCCATCGTCAAGCATGTGCTGCAGCGCCATGGTGCCAAGCTGGGCATCACCAGCGCGCCGGGCCAGGGATCGGAGTTTTCGGTGACCTTTCCGGCCAGCCGGGTACGCATTCCTGCGCCCGAGGCCCGTGACAGCAGCGACAGCCGGGGCAGCCGCGCCGCATAGCGCGCTCTGACGGATGGCCGCTACCCGCTCAGCGGTTTGTGGCCTTGCGTACGACCGCGCTGAACACCACGGCGGTCACCAGCAGCGCACAGGCGCTGCCGGCCCAGAAGGGGGCGGGCGTGCCCGGGTGCAGCCAGGCGGGCAGGACGCTGTCCGTGCCATAGGCCAGCCAGTATCCGCCGGCCAGACCGCCACCCCATAGCAGCAGGCAATAGATGACCAGCGGCGCCACGGTGATGCGGTAGCAGCGCAGCACGAAGATGCAGAAAGTCTGGATGGCGTCCGCCACATGGTAGGCAGCCACCCAGGCCAGCAGGCTGGCGGTGATGGCCACCACCTCGGGGTTGCCGCTGTAGATGCGGGCCAGGCCCTCGCGGGAAAGAAACAGTGCACAGGCCAGCACCAATCCGCCCATTGCCGCCAGTCGCCAGCCCATGGCGACCAGGCGCCGCGCCGTGACCTCGTCGCCGGCGCCGCGCCAGTAGCTGACCCGTGCGCTGGTGGCAATGGCCAGTGACAGAGGCACCATGTAGCACAGCGCCGCAAGGTTGGCGGCGATCTGGTGGCTGGCCGAGGCCAGCGTGCCCTGGCGCGCCACGAACAAGGCCATCAGCGTGAACGAGGTCACCTCCACCAAAATTGCCAGCCCTGCAGGAACGCCCAGTCGAGCGAACTGCGCCAGTTGCGGCCAGTTCGGGGGCTCCATGCGCTGCCACAGCGCCAGGGGCGCATACAGACTCTGGCTGCGCATCAGCACGAATGCGAGGGCGACCATGGCGTAGTTCACCACCAGCGTGGCCCAGGCACAGCCCTCGGCGCCCAGCGCAGGCAGGCCGGCGCCGCCAAAGGCCAGCCAGATCGACAGGGGGATTTTCAGCAGCAGCGACAGCAGCTGCAGCCAGGTCACCAGCAAGGGGTGGCCCAGCGCCTGGTTGAGCGTGCTGTAGATGCGAAACAGCAGGGCGGCCGGCAGGCTCCAGGCCAGCACCGAGAGATAGGCCCGCACCTGCACCTGCAGCGGCAGCGGAACATCGGCCCAGCGCAGCAGTGCATCGGGAAACAGCAGCACGCCCATGCCCACGGCGCAGGCCGCCAGCAGCATGTACATGGCCTGCCGCAGCGTGCGGCCTATGACCTGGGGCTGTCCGGCGCCGCGGTGCTCGGCCCACAGCGGCAGCAGGGCCTGGAAAATGCCCATCAGAGAGACGTAGACGCTCACGAAGATGGCCGATCCCACGGACAGCGCCGCCAGCGCCTCCTCTGAATAGCGGCCCGCCACGATGGTGTCGGTCACGCCGAAGGCCATCACGGCCAACTGCCCGGCCAGCACGGTCAAGGCATGCTGGGCAATGGTGCGTCGCTCAGCGCTCAGGGGGGCGTGCGCTGGCAGGTTCATGGCTTGACCTGGACGGGCCTCGCCTCAGGCCTGCGTTTCAAGACCAGAAGGAAGTCCTTGCGGTCGGTGGGGCGTACCACGCGGGCCACGGTCTCCCAGGTGGCCTGCAGACGTGCGCTGTGAGGATCCAGCCAGGTTTCTTCCTCGGCCACCATCCAGTCGCAGCGCGCGGCACCGGCCATGCTCAGGCGCTGGGTATCGATGTCACCGTAGTAGCGCAGCGCGGCAATGTGGGCGCGCGGCAGGCCATAGGTTTGAACGCAGCTGCCGTCCCTGGGCAGTTCGGCCAGTACCAGGCGCATCTGTGGCTCGAAGCTGCGCGCATGGTCCATCAGCGGCAGCCACAGCGTCATCAGCAGCAGCCAGGCCAGCGTGGCGCCACTGGCGGGCAGCACCAGGCTCTTCCAGATGGCCGCACGGTTGCGCGAGGTGCGCCAGGCCACGAGCACACACCAGGCCAGGGTGGCGGCCACCGCCACGGCGAAGGACAGCACCGAGAAGTCCGGCGTGAACTGCGGGGCCAGCCTTGCCACATTGGCGGCGGGCTTGGCGGGAATGCCGGTCTGCAGCGAAAGCCAGATCACCCAGATGGCAATGGCCGCGGCGCTGAAGAACAGCAGGGTGAACCAGTCGATCAGGGCGCTGATGCTGCGGCGCAGCGTGGGCAGGGCAAAGGCCGCCAGCGTGGCGATGGCGGGCAGGCCCAGCAGCAGGGCGCGGTCTGCTGGCAGCGTGCTCAACGAAGCGATCACCGGAATGATGGCAAACCACAGCGGCAGCGCCAGATGGGGATAGCGCCGGGGCGTGGCGATCTGGCGACGCCAGACCCACAGCGTCCACAGTGCCAGCGGCCAGGCGGGCCAGCTGAACCACAGCAGCAGCCTGACCAGGCTTTGCCATTCCTTGGCAGTGCCGCTGTCCACCACGCGCCAGGCCCACTGGTCCAGCCACCAGGACAGTGCGGCCGCCAAGATCGTCACCGCCAGCCACAGCACGGTCCACAGGCGTGATGCGCGTGGGGCGGGCGTGGCTTCGTCGCCCCAGGTGCGCGAGAAGAAAGCCATGGCGGTACCGCCCAGGCCGAACAGCGTGGCCACGGTCGGCGCGCCGCTCAGTGCCAGGCCGGGCAGGCCCAGGAGTAATGCCAGCGTGGCCGTGCGGCCGTGGTAGGGCATGGCGGCGGCGGCAAAGAACAGCAGGGCCGCGCAGCCCAGCTGGGTCATGTAGCTGGTGGTTTCGTGGGAGAGCTGGGCCAGGCCCAGGCAGGCCACCAGGGCCAGCAACCCTCCGTCGGCCATGGCGCGCGCATAGTCGGTAGGCTGGGCCTCACCGCCAAAGGCAAAGGCCACGGGGCGTGCGCCCGGTGTGCGCGCCAGGTAGTACACGCCCCACCAGGTGGCCGCCAGCGTGATCACCAGCATGGCGATGAAGGGCAGGCGTGCCGCCATCTCCGGGTGCAGCCAGGAAGGTGCTCCCTGCATGGCCAGCGCACCGAGCCAGTACGAGAGCAGGCCTTCGGATTCGGGCAGCAGCCCCGCCATGCGCGGTGCCAGCCAGGAGGTATGGCCCAGGGCCAGCTCCCGCATGTAGCCGAAGGCCTCCATGTCGGCCATGCGCCAGGGGCTGCGCCCCACATATCCGGGCACGACATAGGCCAGGCACAGCAGCAGCAGCGACCAGCGCGGCAGGCGGCGCACGGCGCTTTGGGCAACGATGGCAGGGGTGGGCTGGTTCACTCACAGGACTTTCTGCAACGGAGGGCGCAAGAATACGCGAAGCAAGGGCCTCGAAAAGAATGGGGCATGCCTGGCCGGCATGGATTGGCCGGACTGCGAAAAACAAAAGGGCAGCGCGGTTGCCCGTGCTGCCCTTCTGGCCGGAGAAGCAGGATTTACTTCTTGCCGAAACGGTTGCGGAAGCGCTCCACACGGCCGCCCATGTTGTCCACCGACTTTTGCGTGCCGGTGTAGAAGGGGTGCGACTCGGACGAGGTGTCCAGCTTGAACAGGGGGTAGTCCTTGCCTTCGAAGGTTTCGGTTTCCTTCGTGTTCACGCAGGAGCGGGTCACGAACTTGAAGCCGTTGGACAGGTCCACGAACAGCACTTCGCGGTAGTTGGGGTGGATGCCTTCTTTCATGATCTTTCCTTCTGATGCAAGTGCGGTAGCCGTGCCTGACCCGCTGCAACCTTTGTAGCGGTTCAAATCAAGCGTACTTTCCGCAAGAAAAAGCCCTGCATTATCGCATAGTGCTCAGTTCCGTGCCAAACCCGCAGGCCTGGGGCCCGTGTACGCCGCGCGCGGACGGATGATTTGCCGGGTGGCGCGCTGCTCCAGCGCCTGCGCCAGCCAGCCGGCGCAGCGGCCCAGCGCGAACAGGCCGAAGGCGCTGCCCGGTGGCAGCTGCAGATGCCGCCGCAGGGCCACCAGCGCGAAATCGACCGAAGGCGCCTGCCCCGTCAGCGCCATCACCTCCTTGGCCAGCATCGTTGCCGGGCCATGCGCCGGCAGCATGTCAAGCAGCAGGGCGGCACGCACGTCGCCATCTGGGTAGAGGTGGTGGCCGAAGCCGGGCAGGGATTCGCCGCGCGCCAGACGCTGGCGCAGGCGGGTGGCGATCTGCTGCTCGCCCACCTCGTCCCACAGCGCTTCCACGCGCGCGGTCGTGCCGCCGTGGCGCCCGCCTGTCAAGGCGGCAAGGCCTCCCACCACGGCAGCGCGCAGGCTTGCGCCCGTGGAGGCCACGCAGCGCGCCGTGAAGCCTGATGCGTTGAGTTCATGGTCGGCGCACAGCACCAGGGCCATGCGCACGAGGTCCGCGCCTGGCGCATCCAGCTTCCAGGCCCGTGCGCACTGCAGATGGATGGCGGCCTTGTCCGGCACGGTGCCCAGCAGGCAGGCAGCCAGCAGGCGCAACAGCGCACCGCAGCCTGCCGCCAGCCGTTCGGGTGATTGCTGCCAGGCAGCGGTGGCCGTGTCATCGCTGGCGACGGTGAACAGGGGCAGCAATGTGTTTTCGCACGGTTGGCCTGCCATGCGCTGCTGCAGGTCGGACAGCAAAGGCGCGGCCTCCACGGCGTTTGCAGCGAAGGCTGCCTGGGTCGGGCATTGCCACAGGAGGGCGGCTGTCTCCTCCAGCGTGCGGGTTCGCGCCCAGTGCACGGCGTCCTCGCCCCGGTAGTACAGGCGGCCCTTTTCTATCAATGTGATCGTGGACTCCAGTACCGGCAGGCCCCAGCTGAGCGCGGCCTGCGCCACTTCGCGCGGCTTGCGGCCCTGGCCGCGCTGGCGTGCGAGCTGCTCGACCTCTTCGCGCAGGTAGCGGCTTTGGCGCGGCGTGTCTGCGGCGTGGGCCTGCAGCAGGCCTCGGCTGACATAGGCGTACAGCGTGGCACGGCTCACGCCCAGCAGCGCGGTGGCCTCGGTGGAGTTCAGGTAGTCGGGCATGGGTCGATCATATGTTGATTAATTGAATCAATATTGACAATATTTACCAGGAACCTATGGTGCGAGCTCCAAGCCTTGTTTCAGCTGCCAGGAGTGCTCCATGTCCCGTCTCCCTTTTCCCTGCGCTTTCGACCATTGCACCGGCCAGATCTGGGAGGCGCTGGATGGTGATCCGGTGGCGCTCCAACGTCTGGAGCAGCGAGGTCGTGGGTCCTTGGCCTCCGTGTTCCCAGTCTCCGATCTGGCGGCCGCCAGCCTGGGCGTGGCAGGCCTTTGCCTATCCGAGTTGATCGCGCAGCTCGACGCTGCAGCGCCGCGTGTGGTGGTGGATCGCAGGCTTGCCTCCTTGTGGTTTGGCCATAGCCTGCATCCGCAGGGCTGGGAGATGCCCGCGCTGTGGGATTCCGTGGCCGGCGACTACCGCACGGCGGACGGCTGGATTCGCCTGCATACCAATGCGCCCCATCACCGTGCAGCGGCACTGGCCGTTCTGGATGCGCCCGCCGAACGCGAGGCCGTGGCTGCCGCGGTCGAGCGCTGGGCAGCACAAGAACTGGAGTCGGCCGTTGTGGCGCAAGGCGGCTGTGCCGCAGCCATGCGCGGGCTGTCTGAATGGGCCGCGCACCCGCAGGGTCGCGCAGTGCAGCGGGAGCCCTTGCTGGCGTGGCAGATGCATCCACATCCGCATCCGCAATCGAGCCGGCATGCGGGTGCCTGGCAGCCATCGGCCAGGCGCCCGCTGCAGGGGCTGCGCGTGCTGGACCTGACGCGCATTCTGGCCGGCCCCGCTGCCACGCGATGGCTGGCGGGTCACGGCGCCGAGGTGTTGCGCATCGATCCGCCGGGCTGGGAGGAGCCCGGCACGGTGCCCGAGGTCACGCTGGGCAAGCGCTGTGCCCGGCTGGATCTGCGGGCGCCACAGCATCGTGCCGTGTTCGCGCAACTGCTGGCCGGGGCCGATGCGCTGGTCCATGGCTACCGGGACGGCGCGCTGGAAGGCCTGGGATTCGATGCCGCGTGGCGTCGGCAGGTGAATCCTTCGCTCATCGACGTGTCGCTCAATGCCTATGGCTGGAGCGGGCCCTGGCAGCAGCGGCGCGGTTTCGACAGTCTGGTGCAGATGAGCGCCGGCATTGCCGATGCGGGCATGCACCGGCTGGGCCGCGACCGGCCCATGCCGTTGCCGCTGCAGGCGTTGGATCATGCAACGGGTTATCTGATGGCGGCCGCCGTGGTGATGGCGCTGGTGCGGCGCAGCCAGGGGCTGGGCGGAAGCTCGGTGCGAGCTTCGCTGGCGCGCACGGCCCATCTCCTGGCGGGGCAGGGCGTCGGTGATCCGGACCCCTGCACGCTGGCGCCGGTGGACGGTTGTGCGGATTTCGGCGCGGCCGTCGAGGCCACTTCCTGGGGGCCCGCGCGGCGCCTGCGGGCGCCGGTGGAGGTGGCGGGCGCCCCCATGCACTGGGAGCGTGCGGCTTGCGCCCTGGGTACGGCTGCCGCTGCATGGTGAGCTGAATGCAAAACGCCCCGCGTGAGCGAGGCGTTCGCAGGTGCCGTGGGCTGGATCTCTGAGATCAGCCGCCGCGGCGCATCATGTCGAAGAAGTCCACGTTGGTCTTGGTGGCCCGCATGTTCTTGATCATCAGCTCCATGGCCTCGATCTCGTCCATGTTGTACATGAACTGGCGCAGGATGCGCGTCTTCTGCAGGATCTCGGGAGCCAGCAGCAGTTCTTCGCGGCGCGTGCCGCTCTTGTTGAGTTCGATGGCGGGGAACACGCGCTTTTCGTAGAGGCGGCGGTTCAGGGCCAGTTCGCTGTTGCCCGTGCCCTTGAACTCTTCGAAGATCACTTCGTCCATGCGGCTGCCGGTATCGACCAGGGCCGTGGCGATGATGGTCAGCGAGCCGCCTTCTTCCACATTGCGCGCCGCGCCGAAGAAGCGCTTGGGGCGCTGCAGCGCGTTGGAGTCCACGCCGCCCGACAGCACCTTGCCCGACGAGGGCACGACGTTGTTGTAGGCGCGGGCCAGGCGGGTGATGGAGTCCAGCAGGATGACCACGTCCTTCTTGAGTTCGACCAGGCGCTTGGCGCGCTCGATCACCATCTCGGCCACGTGCACGTGGCGCGTGGCGGGCTCGTCGAAGGTGGAGGCGATGATCTCGCCCTTGACCGAGCGCTGCATCTCGGTCACTTCCTCGGGGCGCTCATCGACCAGCAGCACCATCAGGTGAACGTCGGGATGGTTGGCCGTGATGGCGTGGGCGATGCTCTGCATCATCATGGTCTTGCCGCTCTTGGGCGGCGCGACGATCAGCGCGCGCTGGCCGCGGCCGATGGGGGCGATGATGTCGATGATGCGGCCGGTGATGTTCTCCTCGCCCTTGATCTCGCGCTCCAGGCGCAGCTGCTGGGTGGGGAACAGGGGGGTCAGATTCTCGAACAGCACCTTGTGCTTGTTCTGCTCGGGCGAGCCGCCATTGACGGAGTCGAGCTTGGTCAGGGCAAAGTAGCGCTCGCCATCCTTGGGTGTGCGCACTTCGCCTTCGATCATGTCGCCGGTGTGCAGGTTGAAGCGGCGGACCTGGCTGGGCGAGATGTAGATGTCGTCGGTGCTGGCCGTGTAGCTGGTGTCGGGGCTGCGCAGGAAGCCGAAACCATCCGGCAGGATTTCCAGCACGCCGTCGGCGAACACTTGTTCCCCGGCCTTGGCGCGCTTTTTGATGATGGCGAACATCAACTCTTGCTTGCGCATGCGACCGACGTTTTCGATCTCAAGCGCTTCGGCCTGCTTCAGGACTTCAGACACGTGCAGTGCCTTGAGTTCATTAAGGTGCATGGAGAGACTCCAGAACGGAGTGGAAAGAAACCAGGGGGAGGCGTTGAGCCAAGCGAAACACTGTGGAAGTGGGCTGGCTTGCCTGAGGGTCTCAGCGCGGCCTTCGATGCATAAGGCCGGTGATGAAGGGCATTATGACAGGAAAAAATCCGCAGGTCATAGGGAAATTTGCGCTGGCGCAGGGTTTGTGCGCCAGTGCGATGCGGTGCAGCGGTCAGCGCCGGGCCGCATGTTTGGCTGCCCCGGTGTAGGGGGCAGCCAGGAGAATCAGGCCAGGTGCTGGTCCAGGAAAGCAGACAGCTGTGCCTTGTTGAGCGCGCCGACCTTGGTGGCAGCCAGCTGGCCGTCCTTGAACAGCATCAGCGTGGGGATGCCGCGGATGCCGAACTTGGCCGGGATCTCGCGGTTCTCGTCCACATTCATCTTGGCGATGGACAGCTTGTCCTTGTAGGTCTGGGCTGCTTCGTCGAGGATGGGGGCGATCATCTTGCAGGGACCGCACCATTCGGCCCAGTAATCGACCAGCACCGTGGAGCCGGGTTGCAAGACGTCAGCTTCAAAGCTTGCGTCGGAGATGTGTTTGATCAGTTCGCTGGCCATGGGTGATGTCCTTGATTTTTCGCAATGAGGAAGGCGCAGGAAAATCCGCACCGCGAAATGATTGTGACAGAAACCTATCACCTGCTGCACCGTATGGGCGGTAGCTGGATGCTATGACTGTCATAGCTGTTTACGGGGCGGCAGCAGGGTTGCGGGGTCATCGGGAATTAGTGGCGCCTGCGCGCAGGCCGGCCTGCGGCAGGGTATTCTGCGCGCCCGCGCTGCAGGCATATGAGTCTGCCGGCAGCGCAAAGTTGAATGCGAGCTTGGAATGGGAACTGATGTGATGGATGCTTTTGAACACAGCGCGGCGGCGCGCACGATGGACTGCGATGTGGCGGTGATCGGCGCCGGGCCTGCGGGCCTGATGGCGGCCGAAGGGCTGGCCGGCAAGGGGCTGACTGTCCATGTGTTCGAGGCCAAGTCCTCCGCAGGACGCAAGTTCCTCATGGCCGGCAAGGGCGGGCTCAACCTGACCCATTCCGAAAACCTGCCCGCCTTTGTCTCCCGCTATGGCGAGCGCAGTGCCGAGGTCTCGCGCTGGCTGGAGCTGCTGCCCCCGGATCAGCTGCGTGCCTGGGCCGGCGAGCTGGGCGTGGAAACCTTTGTGGGCAGTTCGGGCCGCGTATTCCCCAAGGACATGAAGGCTGCGCCCTTGCTGCGTGCCTGGCTGGTGCGTCTGCAGACCCAGGGCGTGGTCCTGCACACGCGCCACCGCTGGCTGGGTTGGCGGGATGGCGATGCGCTGGGCTTTGATACCCCCGAAGGGCGGCTGCAGGTGCACGCGAAGGCCGTGGTGCTGGCGCTGGGCGGCGGCAGCTGGGCGCGGCTGGGCTCGGATGGCGCCTGGATGCCCTGGCTGGAGCAGCGCGGCGTGGAAGTCGCTGCGTTGAAGCCCTCCAACTGCGGGTTCGATGTGGGCCTGGGCGGTGCGGCGCCGGGCGGGCAGATCGATCGCAGGGAGTTCATGGCCGAGCTGCTGGGGGCTAGCCCCCAGCCTGCGCGCGGCTGGAGCCCTTATTTCACCGAGCGCTTTGCCGGCCAGCCTTTCAAGTCGGTGGCGCTGTCCTTTGATGATGGCCAGGGCAACGTTTTCTCGCGCAAGGGCGAATTTGTGGCCACGACCACGGGCGTGGAGGGCAGCCTGGTCTATGCCGTCTCTGCCGCGCTGCGCGAAGCCATTGCGCGCGACGGGCATGCCACCGTCCATCTCGACCTGCTGCCCCAGTTGACACCCGAGCGCGTGCTGGCGGAGGTGCGCCATCCGCGCGGCTCACGCAGCCTGGCCAGCCATCTGAAGGGGCGCCTGGGCCTGGACGGCATCAAGGCCGCCGTGCTGCATGAGGTGCTGGGCAAGGACGGCGTGGCCGATCCCGCGCGGCTGGCCCAGGCCATCAAGGCCCTGCCCATCACCTTGGTGGCGGCCCGGCCCATCGACGAGGCCATCAGCACCGCAGGTGGCGTGCGGCTGCAGGCGCTGGATGCCAATGGCATGTGCGTGGCTGCGCCCGGCGTTTTCTGTGCCGGCGAAATGCTGGACTGGGAGGCTCCCACGGGTGGCTACCTGCTGACGGCATGCATGGCCAGCGGCGTGCACGCGGCACAGGGCGTTGCCCGCTATCTGAAGGTGGATGGCGAGACGCGTTGAGGAGAGAAGGGGCCGCTGCGGGCGTGGACGGGGCAGGCGCCCGCAGGGCCTGCTGTTCAATGGAAGGTGACGAGCCTTGCCCTCGGCACTGGTTTCACGGTTAGGGCTGCTTGGTTCCCCACCTGACCCGGTTGGCCGCTTCCCCATGCGAGGAGGCCCGTCACTCTCGATTATAGGGGCAAACACCGGGCTGCCCGGGCGACAAGGCCGGCCAAACCCGGGCGCACCGGGCGAGGGTGCTCAGCCCCGTAGAATCGTGGGATGTCTTATCTTGTGCTGGCCCGCAAATACCGCCCCCGCAATTTCTCCGAAATGGTGGGGCAGGAGCATGTCGTTCAGGCGCTCACCAATGCCCTGACGCAGCAGCGCCTGCACCATGCCTATCTGTTCACCGGCACGCGCGGCGTGGGCAAGACCACGGTCTCGCGCATTCTGGCCAAGTCGCTCAACTGCCAGGGCGCCGATGGCCAGGGCGGCATCACGGCAACGCCCTGCGGCGTTTGCGCCGCCTGTACCGAAATCGACAGCGGCCGCTTTCCCGATTACACCGAGCTGGACGCCGCCTCCAACCGCGGGGTGGACGAGGTGCAAAGCCTGCTGGAGCAGGCCGTCTACAAGCCGGTGCAGGGACGCTTCAAGGTCTTCATGATCGACGAAGTGCACATGCTCACGAACACGGCCTTCAACGCCATGCTCAAGACGCTGGAAGAGCCACCCGAGTACCTGAAGTTCGTGCTGGCCACCACCGATCCGCAGAAGGTGCCCGTGACCGTGCTCAGCCGCTGCCTGCAGTTCAACCTGCGGCCCATGGCGCCCGAGACCGTGCTGGAGCATCTGGGCCAGGTGCTCGGCCAGGAAGGCGTGGCTTCCGAACCCCAGGCCCTGCGCCTGCTGTCTCGCGCCGCGCGCGGCTCCATGCGCGATGCGCTGTCGCTGACCGACCAGGCCATTGCCTTTGGCAGCGGCCAGCTGCAGGAGTCCATGGTGCGCCAGATGCTGGGCAGCGTGGACCGCAGCCATGTGTTCCGCCTGATCGAGGCACTCGCCCAGGCTGATGGCCAGGTGGTGGTGGAAACCTCCGAGGCGCTGCGCCGCAATGGTCTGTCTGCAGCCTCCACGCTGGAGGAAATGTGCGCCGTGCTGCAGCGCATGGCTGTGGCGCAGGCTGTGCCGCAGATGGCCGCCGACGCCAGCGATCCGGAGGCCGCTGAAATTGCCCGTCTTGCGCTGCTGATGCCGCGCGACGAAACCCAGCTGCTCTACAGCATCTGCCTGCATGGTCGGGCCGAACTGGGCCTGGCACCCGACGAGTACGCGGCGCTGACCATGGCGCTGCTGCGGCTGCTGGCGTTCAAGCCGCAATCTGCAGAGCCCGCCCCGGGCGCGGCTGAAAAAAAAACTCCAGCGCTGACCCCCTCCACGGCGAAGCCTGAATCTCCCGCGACCGTTGCGCAGACGCGGCCCGCACAGCCCGCTGTGCCCGAGGCCCCCGTTGTCCCAGCCAAGGCGGCCATGCCCGTCCCGGTCGCGCCTCCTGCTCCTGTCGCGCCTGTCGTATCTCCCGTGACCGCTGCGCCCGCCGTGGTCGCTCCCGTGGTGCAAGCCGTTGCGGCTCCAGCGCCTGTTCAGGCGCCCGTGGCCGTGGCCGCAGTTGCCAGGCCGGAACCTGTGCTTGCGCCTGTCCAGGAGGCCAGGCCTTCCGCTGCTCCAGAGCTGAAGCCGGCCGCCGGTGTCGCCCAGGAGCCCCTGGACGAGCCTGTGGACGATGTGCAGGAAGACGAAGACTCTTCTGCCGATGAGGCGCCGCCGGTGCAGGATGCCGATGCGCCGGACGAGGGTGCCTGGGCCGGGATGCCCGATGAAGGCTGGGCCGACGAAGGCCGCTGGAGCGATGACGGAGATCTGGCCCTGGAGCCGCCTGCCGCTGCCGTGGCACGGCAGTCCGAACCGCAGATCGACACTCAGATCGATGTGCAGGACTTCGCTCCCGAACGTGGCCGCCAGTCCCCGGATGCGCCTCCCGCGCCGACCGTGGAGCGCACGGCCGAGGGCGATGTCTGGCACGCTGCCGTCCAGCAACTGGTGCAGGCCGAGGCCGTCACTGCGCTGGCGCGCCAGCTGGCGCTGCAGTCGCAGCTGGTGGCGCGCGAGGGCGATACTTGGACGCTGCGTGTGGAAAGCAGCTCGCTGGCCCAGCCCGCCACGCGCGAGCGCCTGCGTGCGGCGCTGGAGGCTGCCGGCCTGGCCCGGCAGCTGCATGTCGAGCAGGGCGCCGTGGTGGACAGCCCCGCGCGGCGCAATGCGGTGGCCAGCCATGAGCGTCAGCGCATTGCCGAAGACATCGTGATGAATCATTCTTTGGTGCAGACCCTGATCCGCAGCCATGGCGCGAAAATCGTGCCTGGCAGTATCAAGCCCGTATCCATTCAGCCCTGACACGCTCTAGAGCGTTTCGTTTTTACCCTACAGAAGAAGGAACTCACATGTTCAACAAAGGACAACTGGCCGGCCTGATGAAGCAAGCCCAGGCCATGCAGGACAACCTCAAGAAGGCCCAGGATGAACTGGGCAACATCGAGGTGGAAGGCGAGTCCGGCGCGGGCCTGGTGAAGGTGGTCATGACCTGCAAGCACGACGTCAAGCGCATCACCATCGACCCCAGCCTGCTGGCCGAAGACAAGGACATGCTGGAAGACCTGGTGGCTGCCGCCTTCAACGCTGCCGTGCGCAAGGCAGAAGAAACCTCCAACGAAAAGATGGGCAAGCTCACGGCCGGCATGCCCGGCCTGCCGGGCGGCATGAAGTTCCCTTTCTGAGGCTGGCCCCGAGAGGTTGTGCCGAACAGCCTGGAGAGGCCGTGACGGTTTCCCCAGCCACTCAATTGCGTTGAGCGGCCATCGAGCGATCTGCCCTTGCAGGTCGCTTTTTTTCTGAGAATCTTCTTCATTGAAAGGAAGCCGCCATGTCGGATGTGCAATCGCTCGATGGTCTGATCGAAGCCCTGCGCAGGCTCCCGGGCGTGGGCATCAAGTCTGCGCAGCGCATGGCCTTTCACCTGCTGCAGCGCGACCAGGACGGCGCGCGGCAGCTGGCCCGTGCCCTGACCACGGCCGTGGAGTCGGTAAGCCATTGCGAGCGCTGCCATACCTTCACCGAAGGCCGCATCTGCTCCATCTGCCAGGACGAAGGGCGCGACTCGGCCCGGCTGTGCGTGGTGGAGGCGCCTGCCGACATGGGGGCCATGGAACGCACGGGGGCCTACAACGGCTACTACTACGTGCTGATGGGGCGGCTGTCTCCGCTCGACGGCATAGGTCCGCGCGACCTGAATCTGTCATCCCTGCTGGAGCGCGCCGGCGACGGCAAGGTGCAGGAGGTGATCCTGGCCACCAGTTTCACGGCCGAGGGCGAGGCCACGGCCCATGCGATCAGCGAGGCCCTGAAAGCGCGCGGCATCCATGTGACGCGGCTGGCGCGCGGCGTGCCCATAGGCAGCGAACTCGAATACGTGGACCTGGGTACGATCGCCCATGCGCTGGTGGACCGCCGGTAGTGGCCGAGGCGGCTGGCGTTTCTTGTCTATTCATCAGGAGCCTGTATGCCGACCTCTGTCGTCCTGCCGCCCGGCGGTTTTTCCCTTGCCCATTGGTGCCTGCTGGTGGCGGCCCTGCTGCCGCTGGTCTGCGCCTATATCGCCAAGGCGCCCGGAATGAAGCACCGGCCGGGGCAGCGCGGCTTCGACAACCACGACCCCCGCGCCTGGCTCGCCCAGCAGACCGGCTACCAGGCGCGGGCGAATGCGGCGCAGGCCAACAGTTTCGAGTGCCTGCCGTTCTTCATTGGCGCCTTGCTGGTTGCCTGGCAACTGGGCGCGCCAGCGGCGCGGGTCGATGGCCTTGCCGCGGCCTTCGTGGTGTTGCGCATCGCCTACATCGCCTTCTATGTGATGGACCGCGCCACGCTGCGCAGTCTGGCCTGGGCCCTGGCCCTGGTGGTGAATCTGCTGCTGTTTTTCGCAGGCTACCGCTGAGGCCTGCGGCCGCATCCGGCGCCCTCGTCCCGCGCAGGGCCTGCACCACAGGCCCTGCGGTGTTTCACGTACGGGCAAGCACCGATGCTGCGTATGCGGGCTCTGGGCATGATCGTGTTGCACTGCAGCAAAATAACCATCATGTCTTCCCACGTGCTTGATCGCCGAACCTTGTTGAGCCTTCTGGGGCTGGCTCCTCTTTGGTCGCTCCCTGTGCTCGGCTCGGCCGAGCTGCTGACGATTGCCGTGGGCGGCCAGGGCCTGCTGTACTACCTGCCGCTGGTGATTGCGCAGCAGCTGGGTTATTTCGAGGCCGAAGGCCTGGCCGTGCGCATTGAGGACTATCCAGGCGGATCGCAGTCGCTGCAGGCCCTGGAGTCGGGCGCCGCCGATGTCTGCGCGGGCGCCTATGAACACACGCTTCTTGCCCAGCAGCGCGGCAGCCAGCTGCGGGCCTTCGTCGTGCAGGGGCGTGCACCCCAGATCGCGCTGGGCGTGGCTGCGCGCTGGATGCCGCGCTACCAGACGCTGGCCGATCTGCGCGGGCGGCGCGTGGGTGTTTCCTCGCTGGGCGCATCCACGGCCCGGGCCATGCAGCTGATGCTGCTGGGCGATGGCCTGGATCCCGCTGCGGTGCAACTGGTGGGCGTGGGCTCGGGGCCCGATGCCATGGAGGCGCTGCGCACCGGGCGTGTGCATGCGCTGTGCCATGCGGACCCGCTGATGAGCGTGCTGGAGGACAAGGGCGCCGTGCGCATCGTGCGGGACCTGCGTGATCTGCGCAGCAGCGCGCAGTTGTACGGCGGCTCCATGCCCTCGGGCACGCTGTATGCGACACAGGCCTTCTTGCGCAGGAACCCGGCCAAGGCCCAGGCGCTCAGCAACGCCATGGTGCGCTCGCTCAAGTGGCTGCAGACTGCCGCGCCCATGGATGTGCTGCGGGCCGTGCCTGCGCCCTATCTGCTGGGCTCCCGGCGCGCCTATCTGTCGGCATTCGAGCACATGCGCACCACGATTTCGCCCGATGGGATGATGCCCGATGACGGGCCCGCCACGGCCCTGCGTGCGCTGGTCCGGCTCGACCCTGCGCTGGCGCGCGGCGGCATTGACCTGGAGCGCTCGTACACCAACGAATTCGTGCGCCAGTCCCGCCAGCGCTTTCACACCTGAGCCCGGCGGCCGCACGCAAAAAAGCCCGCGAAAGCGGGCTCCGTGACGCGGGTGCCAGAGGGATTCCTCAGCGCTTTTTCACCTTGGATGGCTTGCCGCCGCGCTGTGCCGTGGTGACGGCCGTCTTGGCGTTGCGGCTTTGCGGCTGAACGGCCACCTTGCGTGCGGTTCCCGTGGACTTGGCTGCGCGGGCGTTGCCGCCGCTGCTGGCGCGTACCGGCAGATAGGCCACCAGCGACTGGCCTGCATGCAGCGTGGCCGAGGACTTCAGGTCATTCCAGTCCGCCAGGTTGGACACGCTGACGCCGTAGCGGTTGGCCACGCTGATCAGCGTGTCGCGCTTGCGTGCCTTGATGGTGGTGCGGCGCGTGATGATCTCGGGGGCAAAGCTGATCTGGCCGTTGTCGGCCACGTGGCCGGCCACGTCGGCACGCACGTTGGCGCCGCGCGGCACCATGAGCGCGGAGCCGGCCTTGATCAGCATGCGCGGCGGAATGTTGTTGAGGGCGCGCAGGTCGGACTCGCCCAGGCCCACGCGCTGGGCCGCCTCGGCCACGCTGATGGTGGAGGGCACGGTCCAGACGGTCCAGCTCGCGTACTGGCCTTCGTCGAAGGCCTGCATGTTGCGGCGAAACACCTTGGCGTTGTCCCAGGGCAGCAGGATCTCCGGCGTGCCGGCCGCAAAGATCACCGGCTTGCGAAAGCTGGGATTCAGCGCCTTGAAGTCCTCGGTCGATACGTCGGCCAGCTTGGCCACCAGTTCCACGTCGATGTCGCGGGTGATGGTGACGGTCTGGAAGTAGGGGTGGTTTTCGATCACCGGCAGCTCGGTGTTGAATGCATCGGGGTTGGCCACGATGTTCTTGACGGCCTGCAGCTTGGGCACGTACATGCGGGTCTCGGCCGGCATCTGCAGGTCGGTGTAGCCCGTGGGCAGCCCCAGCTTCTCGTTGCGCTTGATGGCGCGGCCCACGCTGCCTTCGCCCCAGTTGTAGGCGGCCAGGGCCAGGTGCCAGTCTCCGAACATGTCATAGAGCTTTTGCAGGTAGTCCAGCGCGGCGCGCGTGGAGGCCAGCACGTCGCGGCGGTCGTCGCGGAAGGCGTTCTGCTTGAGGTCGAAATAGGTGCCGGTGGCCGGCATGAACTGCCACATGCCGGCCGCCTTGGCGGTGGAGACGGCCTGCGGGTTGAAGGCACTCTCGATATAGGGCAGCAGCGCCAGCTCGGTGGGCATGTTGCGCCGCTCCAGTTCCTCGACGATGTGGAACAGGTATTTGCTGGAGCGCTCGGTCATGCGCTGTATGTAGTCGGGACGGCTGGCGTACCACTGCTCGCGGTCCTTGACCAGATCCTGGTCCAGGTCGGGCATGGCAAAGCCCTGGCGTATGCGTACCCACAGATCGCCCGTGGTCTCCAGCGAGGCCACGTCGCCGTTGCTGGCACTGCCTGTGCCCAGCGGGCTCAGCGGCCCTTTGGGATACATGGGGGAGTGGGGTGCGGGGCTGGGGGAGGTATCCGTCGTGCCGGCCAAGTCCGGGCCGCTGGTGGTGGCGCAGCCGGCAAGAACCAGCAGGCTGCCCAGCAGCAGGGTGTGTAGCAGTTTCATCAGAAGACGTTTTTCCATTGGCGCAGGCCGGCCAGCACGCTGGCTGGGTCCTGCTGTCTCACCTGTGCGTCGAAGCCTGCGGCGGCCGCAGCCACCGCGGATTCGCGCGTTCTCAGAAAGGGATTGATGGAGCGCTCGGTCTCCATCAGGGATGGCAGCGTGGGCCGACCGGCCTCGCGCAACGCCTGACAATGCCGCTGGTAGTGAGCCAGGGTTTCGTTGTTTGGTTCCACGGCCTGGGCAAAGCGCAGGTTGGACATTGTGTACTCATGTGCGCAGCACACCAGTGTATTGCCCGGCAGCGAGGCCAGATCGTCCAGCGATTGCTGCATCTGCTGCGCAGTGCCCTCGAACAGGCGGCCGCATCCCCCGGAAAACAGCGTGTCGCCGCAAAACAGCACGGGCTGTGCCTGTGCCGCCGTGCTGTAGAAGGCAATGTGGCCGCTGGTATGGCCTGGCACATCGATGACCTGCCAGGGGCCGCCCAGCGCCTGCACGGCATCGCCTCCCTGCACGCGCTGAACGGGTTCGGGCAACTGCTCGTAGGCAGGACCCCAGACCTGGGCGCCCGTGGCCTGGTGCAGCTGGGCCACGCCACCGACATGATCGGCATGGTGGTGGGTGACTAAAATGCCCTGCAGCTGCAGGCCCAGCCGGTGCAACGTGGCGAGCACGGGCGCTGCATCGCCGGGATCGACGACCAGGGCCTGCCCGGCGTCATGCAGCAGCCAGATGTAGTTGTCGGAAAAAGCAGGAATGGGCAACAGGTTCATGAGCAGCAAAATTATAGGGATGCATCACTGGACGCAATCTGCCCTCGGCCACTACCTGCTGGAATGGGAGCAGCAGCGCTGCGACGAGGCGGTGGCCGATATTTTCGGCTATCACAGCCTGCAGCTGGGCATGCCCATGCTCCAGGGGCTGCGTGCCAACCGCATGCCGCACCGCTGGCTGGCGCTGGATTCCACGCAGGATGCGGCGCCAGCGGACGGCGCCGCCCCGCTGGAGGTTCCCGTGGCGCTGCTGGCCGATCCCGCCGCGCTGCCATTTCCCGAGGCCAGCCTCGACCTGGTCGTGATGCCTCATACGCTGGAGACCTCGCCGGACCCGCATGCCGTGCTGCGCGAGGCGGCCAGGGTGCTGATGCCTGAAGGCCGCATCGTGGTGTGCGGACTCAATCCTGCCAGTTTGCTGGGCGTGCAGCGGCGTGCCGAGCGTGGCGTGTACCTGCCCGATGTGGGCTGGGGCGTGGGTTACTGGCGGCTGCGCGACTGGCTGCGATTGCTGGCCTTCGAGATCGAGGCCGTGCAATTCGGCTGTTATCGTCCCGCCGTGCAGACGGATCGCTGGCTGCGCCGTTGGCAGTTCATGGACCGCGTGGGACGGCTGGGCTGGCCCATGCTGGGCGGTGTGTACTGCGTGGTGGCCGTCAAGCGTGTGCCGGGTGCGCGCATGCTGGAGCCTGCCTGGCGCGGCCGCGCGGTCGTGTCGGGCGCCCCGGTGCCGGTCGCCCGCCGCATGCCGGCACAGGCCGCGCCGGACGGTGATCTGCATTCCAACCGGCCTGGCGGCCGGGCCATTCATATCAAGGATTTTTTTTGAATCAAGTTGTTATCTATACGGACGGTGCCTGCAAGGGTAATCCGGGTCCTGGCGGCTGGGGCGTGGTGCTGGAGGCTGGCAGCGCCAGGAAGGAGCTGTTCGGCGGTGAGCTGAACACCACCAACAATCGCATGGAGATGATGGCCGTGATCGAGGCGCTGTCTGCGCTCAGGCGGCCCTGCGACGTGGTGCTCTACATCGACAGCCAGTACGTGCTCAAGGGCATCACCGAGTGGATCCACGGCTGGAAGGCCAAGGGCTGGAAGACGGCCTCCAAGGAGCCCGTCAAGAACGTGGAGCTGTGGCAGCGGCTGGACGCCCTGGTGCAGGGTGGCGGGCACCGCATCGACTGGCGCTGGGTCAAGGGCCATGCGGGCGATCCCGGCAACGAGCGCGCCGACGCGCTGGCCAACATGGGCGTGGATCAGGCGCTGGGACGCTGAACGCCTTGTGCGGGACAGGTGCAATGCCTGTCCCTTGCTCCTCTTCCCGAGGACTACCTCAAACGCGGTAGATGAAAACCCCAGACACAGGACTCGATGGGTGCGGCTAATATTTCCATAAGTGGAAATTAATGTGCGCCCTGCCAGGCATCTTCCGTGGCGTGGTGTTTGAAATTGCCACTTGTGGAATTTTTAAACCATCTCACGATGAAAGAGCCTTGCGATGAAATACAAAGCAATTGCCGCATTGGCGATGCTGGGCGGCGCGGGAGCGGCGCTTGCCCAGAGTTCGGTGACGCTGTACGGCAGCATGGACCTGACCATGCCCTGGATCAGCGATGTGCGCGGGAGCCGGCTCACGCGCATGGATTCGGCCATCTCCCAGCCTGACCTTTGGGGCCTGCGCGGCTCCGAGGACCTGGGGGGCGGCCTGAAGGCCTCGTTCCAGCTGGAAAACGGATTCCTCACGGACATCGGCTCGCCGATCTCGCCCACCAGCTACTTCAACCGGGCTTCCTGGGTGGGCCTGGACAGCGCTTCGCTGGGCACGCTGCGGCTGGGGCGCCAGGTCGATTTCACGGCCGGCACGCTGAGCCAATGGGGCAATGGCTACCAGCTCTACAACTTCTATCTGTACCACCCGGGCAACCTGGACGGCCTGTCCAGCCAGTTCCCCGTGGACAACTCCGTGGTCTACCTGACGCCGCGCATGGGCGGGATGCAGTTCGGCGCGCAGTATGGATTTGGCGAGGTGCCGGGCCGCTCGCAGGCCAACCGCACCTACAGCGTCATGGGCAGCTATTCCAGTGCCAAGCTCAATCTGGCCGTGGCCTACACCGATGCGCGTGGCCGTGCCTTCGATATCGCCGGGCGCACGGGCCTGGCGAACGCGCTGGGCCAGGACCTGGTGGCGGGCCGGCCGCTGGTGCTCGATACCTTCCAGGTGCTGGGCATCGGCGGCGGCTACCAGCTCGATGCGCTTCCGGTACGGCTCAACGCGCTGCTCACGCGCTCCACGCTCAAGTATGGCGCAGCCTCCAGCCACATGAGCGCGCTCGACCTGGGCCTTGCCTGGCAGACCAGCCAGGCGGTGACCATCAACACCGGCTACTCCTTCAGCCGTTTCGAGCAGACGAAGTGGAACCAGGTCCACCTGGGCGCGCGCTACGCCTTCTCCAAGCGCACGCAGCTGCATGCCTCGGTCACGCACCAGCGCGCCTCCGATGGCGTGGCGGCGATGAATTCCGTGGGCGTTGCCAGCGGGCGCACGCAGACCGTGATTGCAGCAGGCATACACCACTCGTTCTGAGAGGCATGAGACATGCAGCCCGGTCGATGCGGGCGCATTGGAGACCCCACGATGAAATTCACCCTCAATTCCCGAAGCGTGGCCTTTGACGGCGACGGGCAGACCCCCTTGCTGTGGGTGCTGCGCGACCACTTCAAGCTGCCGGGCACCAAGTTCGGCTGCGGCATCAGCATGTGCGGGGCCTGCACGGTCCATGTCGATGGCGAGCCCGTGCGTTCCTGCGTGCTGCCCGTCTCGACGGTGGGCGGCAAGGCGGTCACGACCATCGAAGGACTGTCCAGCAACCGCTCCCACCCCATCCAGAAGGCCTGGATGGACAAGGACGTGCCGCAGTGCGGCTACTGCCAGTCCGGCATGGTCATGGCCGCTGCAGCACTGCTCAAGGCCCATCCGCAGCCCACCGATGCGCAGATCGACGAGGCCATGACCAATCTGTGCCGCTGCGCCACCTACCACCGCATCCGGGAGGCCATCCATGCCGCAGCGTCCAAGCAATGAACGGGGCCGCGTGGCCGATTCGGCCATCTCGCTGCGGCGCAGGCACCTGCTCCAGAGCGCCGCTGCGCTGCTGGTGGCGCCTGCTGCAGGCAGCCTGCTGATTCCGCTGGCGCAGGCCGCGCCGCCGGCAGCCGGTGCGGCGGCGGCAGCAGCCATCGGCGACTGGGTCTGGATCGAGCCTTCGGGCCAGGTGGTGATCGGCGTTTCGCAGTGCGAGGTCGGCCAGGGCATCTACACAGGCCTGCCCCAGGTGCTGGCCGATGAACTGGATGCCGACTGGGCCAGCGTGACCGTGCGCTTCGTCACGGGGCGCGACGCCTATCGCAACGATGCGGGCGAGATGCCGTTCCAGCAGTTCGTGGGTGCCTCCATGTCCATGAACTATTTCTATGAACGCATGCGCCTGGCCGGCGCCCAGGCGCGCGATGTGTTGCTGCGCGCCGGCGCAAGCCGCCTGGGTGTGCGTGCCTCCCAGTGCATGACGCGTGCCGGCCGCGTGCTGCACCCCGCGACGGGCCGCAGCGTAGGCTATGGCGAGATCGTGGCCGATGCCTCCAGGCTGCCCCTGGCCGCGCGGCCGCGCATGAAGTCGGCTTCCGAGCAGGGCCTGATCGGCCGCAACCTGCGCCGTGTGGATACGCCTTCCAAGGTCGACGGCAGCGCGGTGTTCGGCATCGATGTCGAGGTGCCCGGCATGCTGATCGGCGCCGTGCGCATGGCGCCCAGCGTGACGGGGCGCATCGTGCGCATCCGCAACGAGGCAGAGGTGCGCGCGCGCCCTGGCGTGCATGCCGTCGTGCGCACCACGCAGTGGCCCGACCCCGAGCCCAGCACCGTGGTCGTGGTGGCCGACTCGTACTGGATTGCCAAGCAGGCTGCCGATGCGCTGGACATCGAATTCGACGCCGGCGCGGCGGCCGGTGTGGACAGCGAGCGCATCCATGCGCAGTTCGTCGCAGGCTTGTCGAACGACAAGGCCGTCGTTGCCCGCAGCCTGGGCAAGCCGCGTGAAGTGCTGGCGGCCGGCAAGACCATCACGGCCGACTACCACTCGCCCTACATCACGCACGCCACCATGGAGCCGCTGGCCGCCACCGTGCATGTGCGCGACGGCGAGGTCGAGACCTGGGGACCCTACCAGGGCCAGGACTTCCTGCGCGGCGAACTCGGCAAGGCCTGCGGCGTGCCTGCAGACAAGGTGATCGTGCACACCACGTTCCTGGGCGGCAGCTTCGGGCGCAAGTACATGCCCGACTTCGCCCTGCATGCGGCGGCGGCGTCCAAGGCCGTGGGCCGGCCCGTCAAGGTCATCCGCTCGCGCGAGGACGATATACGGCATTCCTACTACCGGCCCGGCGCATCGGGGCGCTTGAGCGCCGTGCTCGGCGCCGACGGCCTGCCGGCCGCGCTGCATGCGCGCATCTCGGGACAGTCGCTGTACGGGGCCATCAACCCCAAGAAGATGGCCGATGCCGGCGGCTGGGACGAGACCATGGTCGAGTCCATCTACGACCTGATCTACGGCGTGCCCAACCTGCTGGTGGATGCCGTGGACGTGCAGCAGCCCATACCGCTGAGCTACCTGCGCAGCGTGGGCACCACGTCCAGCGTGTTCTTCCTGGAAAGCTTCATCAGCGAGCTGGCCCACACCGCAGGCGTGGACGACTACCAGTACCGGCGCCGCCTGCTGGCCGGCCAGCCGCTGGCGCTGGGCGTGTTGGATGCGGCGGCGCGCGCCGCGCGCTGGGAGCAGCCCGCGCCGGCAGGCCTGCACCGCGCCATGACCTTCAACGTCTACACGGGGCGGGGCGAGAGCTTCCAGACCTTTGTCGCACTGGTCATGGAATTGCGTGTTGTGCAAGGCCGCGTGCGGCTGGAGCGTGCCATCTGCGCCATTGATGCGGGCCGCGTGGTCAATCCGGGCCTGGTCAAGGCCAATGTGGAAGGCGGCATCGGCTTTGCGCTGACCAACACCTTCAAGAGCCGGCTGGACTTCGACAAGGGCGCGGTACAGCAAAGCAACTTCCACGACTACCCGCTGCTGCAACTGTCCGAAATGCCCCGCGTGGAGGTGGTCCTGGTCGAAAGCGACCGGCCGCCCCAGGGCTGCGGCGAAGTGGCCCTGGGCCCCACGGCGCCTGCCGTGGCCACGGCCATGTTCCATGCCACGGGCCGGCGGTTCCGCTCCATGCCGCTGCCGCAGGACATCGCGTCCACCTGATCACCCCCCAACCCGCTTTTTTTGAGAAAAGGAATTTCATGCAAGTCGAACACATCACCCCGTGCATAGGATCGGAGATATACGGCATCGATCTCTCGGACCCGGCGCAGGTGCATGACCATGCGGACGCGCTGCGCAAGCTGCTGGCCGAGCGCCAGGTCATCTTCTTCCGCGACCAGACGCTGGACCCTGCGCAGCAGGTGCGCGTGGCCCAGGTGTTCGGCAAGGTCGAGCCCGTGTCCTCCACCTTTCCCTCGCACCCGGACGATCCCCATGTCGAGCTGCTGATCAGCCAGGGCACGCGCACCGGCACCGACATCTGGCATGCCGACCTGACCTGGCAGACCAAGCCGCCCGCCGGTGCCTGCCTCTACGCCGTGGACGTGCCGCCCACGGGCGGCGACACCATGTGGGCCAGCATGACCACGGCCTTTGCTTCGCTGGCGCCCGAGCTGCAGGCCTATCTGCGCACGCTGCGCGCCACCCACAACTGGGAGGCGCCGGCCCTGAGGCAAAGCCTGATGCGCCGCGATCCCTCGGGCGAGGCCTATCGGGCCACGCGCCTCAAGCATCCGCCGCTGGAGCAGCCCGTGGTCCTGGTGCACCCGGTCACCGGGCTGCCCGTGGCCTTTGTGAACTCGCTCTACACCACGCACATCGAGGGCGTGACCAGCGACGAGAGCGCGGCCCTGATCGCCATGCTCAGCGGCCTGGCCAAGGTGCCTGAATGGCAGGTGCGCTTTCGCTGGCGCAAGGGCTCGGTGGCCATCTGGGACAACCTGGCCACGCAGCATTACGCGGTCAACGACTACCACCCCGCAGCGCGGCGCATGCACCGTGTGGCGATACGCCAGGCGTGAGCCCGGCCCCGGCCTTTGCTGAAAATGACAAAACCCACGATGAAAGCCCACCCCATGAAAGCGAAACGCAAAACGCTTGCCCTAGGCATGGCCCTGGCCATGGCCCTGCTGGCCGGTCCTGCCCAGGCGCAGGCCTATCCCCACAAGCCCGTCACCATCGTCGTGGCCTATCCCGCAGGCGGTGACACCGATGCGCTGGCGCGCCTGCTGGGCGAGAAGCTGTCGGCCCGTATCGGACAGTCGGTGCTTGTGGACAACCGCGCAGGCGCCAGCGGCACCATCGGCAGCAGCTATGTGGCCAAGGCGCCGGCCGATGGCTATACGCTGCTGCTGGCGCCCAATACCTTTGCCATGGCCCAGCTGGTGCTCAAGCTGGGCGCAGGCCACGGATATGACGTGCTCAACGGATTCACGCCCGTGATCGAGGTCGGCTCCACATCGCTGTTCCTTGTCGCCGGACCCGGCGCGGGCGTGCGCACGCTCAAGGAGGCCGTATCCGCGAGCCAGGGCCGTTCGCTGGGCTACGCCACCCCGGGCAATGGCTCGCCCATGCACTTTCTGGGCGAGATGGTCCGGCGCGCCACGGGCGCCCGCTTCGAGTCCATCCCCTACAAGGGGGTGGCGCCTGCGGTCACGGACGTGGTGGGCGGCCATGTGCCCTTCACCTACAGCACGCTGGGCTCCATCGCGCCCTACCTGCCCGGCGGCAAGCTCGTGGCGCTGGCCGTGGCCGACGCCCAGCGCTCGCCGCTTGCGCCTGACGTGCCCACGCTGGCCGAGCTGGGCTACAAGGACGTGGAGCTGACGGCCTGGTATGGCCTGTTCGGCCCCAGGAACATGCCTGCCGACGTGGTCAGGCTGCTGAATACGCACCTGAACGAGGTCCTCAAGATGCCCGACGTGGTGGCACGCATGGCCACGCTGGGAACCGTCCCTGTGGGCGGCCCGCCGCAGCGCCTGGGCAAGACCAATGCCAGCGACTTCGAGCGCTTCGGGCGGCTGGTCAAGGAGCTGGGCATACAGTCCGACTGAGGGCGGCGCACCGGACGAAAGGAGGGAGCAGCGGGCGCCGGCGCAAGTCAATCCGGGTGGTGGCCCGGGTGTGGTGGGTGGTCTTGCGCCGGCGCATCCTGCCTGATGCGCTCGGCCAGCAGGTGGGACATGAAGCGCAGATAGTGCTCGACCTGCTGGTCTGCCTGCGGCCCTTCCCCGAACAGTTCGGCCAGCAGCGGCCGTGCCGTGGGCAGGAAGGCCGAAATGCTGAGGATGGCCAGGTGGATGAAGCGCGGGTCCACCTGTGCCGGGTGGCTGGCCTGCGCTCCGTCCATCAGCATGGTCGAGGTCAGCTCCAGCCCGCGCCGCGTGATGCGCTGCAGCGGCGTGCCCGAGGGCGGAGGCTCTTCTTCGCTTTCATAGTGGTAGATCTCGGACAGCGCCAGCCGCTCGAACTGCGGGTGCTCGCGCATGAAATCCAGCCGCAGCAGCAGGCGCTGGTAGACGCGCTCTTCCACCGTGCCCTGCGTCCTGAGCGCCACTTCCATGCGGTTTTGCAGCTCCTGCATCAGGGACTCCGTCACTTCCTGCAGCAGTCCCTTGAGGCTGCTGAAGTAGTAGCGCACCAGCGCCCGCGTGACGCCGGCCGCCGCCGCGATTTCCAGAATGCTCAGTTGCTCCGGCGTGCGGGTCTTGAGCAGGTTGACCGTGGTCTGCAGGATGATGTCCCGGCCGACGGCATCGTCGGCCAGCGGGCGGCCGCTGTTGCGGCGGGGCTTCTTGGGCGCGGAATCGGCAGGCTTCTTTTGGGACGGCATGCGGGCCATTGTCGGCGATACACAGGCAGCGGCTGCGCCGCAAGTGTCAGGGCTGGGCGGTGATGCGGGCCAGCGCGTCCTCGATCTCGCGGGCCTGCTGGGGCCGCACCAGCCTTTGCACCTCCTGCCCGTCACGCAGAAAGACCAGGGTGGGCCAGAGCTTGACGCGGTAGCTGCGTCCCAGGGCCCTGCCGGGGCCGTCTTCCACCTTGATGTGGGCCACCTGCGGGGCGGCATCCAGCGCCTGGGCAATCAGCGGTTGCGCGCGCTGGCAGTGGCCGCACCAGGCGGTGCCGAACTCCAGCAAGGTAGCGCCGGGCAGCGTATCGACGGTGCTGCGATCGGGGGCGTCGGTCAGGTGCTTGGACTGGAAGGGCATGGGGCAATCTCCTGTTAGGGAAAGGCCTGCAGCGGCAGGATGGACACGGTTTCGCCGGCTTGCACGGCAGCGCGCTCATGTTCGAGCACGATGAGGCAGTCGGCCTCGGCCATGGAACTGAGTACGCCCGAGCCCTGCGGCCCCGTGGTGCGCACCATGCAGAGGCCATCGGCGCCCTTGGACAGAATGCCGCGCTGGTACTCGGTGCGGCCTGGCCGCTTGGACAGGGCCTGCGCAGCCACAGCCTGGGGCAGGGCGGCCGGTTCACCGTCCACGGCGGCGGCGCCCATGAGCTGCAGCAGCGCCGGCCGTACAAAGACCAGAAAGCTCACCATGGCAGCCACGGGATTGCCGGGCAGGCCGATCAGTACCGTGGTGCGTGCCGGTGGCCGGCTGGCGGCAAATGGCGTGCCCGCATCGGGCTGCAACAGGCCCACGGCCAGCGGCCGGCCCGGCCGCATGGCCAGGCGCCAGAAATGAACGCTGCCCATGCGTTGCAGCATGGCGCGCGTATGGTCGGCCTCGCCCGCGCTGATGCCGCCGCTGGTCAGCACCACGTCGGCCAGGGAGGCGGCTTCGCGCAGGCGCTCCTGCAAGGCTTCGGGCTGGTCGGCCACCACGCCCAGGTCCAGCACCTTGACGCCCATGCGCTGCAGCAGGCCGATGAGGCTGAAGCGGTTGCTGTCGTAGACCGCCCCTTCGCGCAGCGCCGTGCCGGGGTGCAGGATTTCATCGCCCGTGGAGAAATAGGCCACGCGCAGCCGCCTGCGAACATGCACCTGAGACTGGCCCAGGCTGGCGATCAGGCCCAGGGCTGCCGGATGCAGGCGCTGGCCCGCCGCCAGCGCCACGCAGCCCTGGCTCAGATCCTCGCCGCGCCTGCGGCGGTTGTCTCCGGTGCGCACGCTGCCGGCGGGGATGCGTACATGGTCGGGCGAGGCCGCATCGGCGGGCTCGGTGCGTTCGTGCGCGATCACCGTGTCCAGACCGGGCGGCAGCACGGCGCCCGTCATGATCTTGATGCACTCGCCCGCCCGCACCGTGCCATGCCAGGGCTTGCCGGCCAGGGCCTGGCCGACCACGCGCAGCACCAGCGGGGCGCCGGCCTGCAGCTGGCTGCCGTCGAAGGCATAGCCATCCATGGCGGCGTTGTCATGTGCGGGCACGTCGATGGGGGAGACGATGTCTTCGGCCAGCATGCGGTCCAGCGCGTCGGCCAGCGCCAGTGTTTCCACATCCGCCACCGGGCCCAGGGGCTGCAGCAGGCTGGCCAGCTGGGACAGTGCCTGATCAACGCTCAGGTCCTGGGCGGAGGCGATGGGGGCGGAGGCGGGCTGGAAGGTGGCGGTCATCAGAACGGAATCCGGTGGGGCAAGGCCGGTCACGGCGGCGTCACGGGCACACAGGCCGCGGCCTGCGCCAGGGCCTGCAGCTCCTGCTGCGTGTTGGCGTTGGCAAAGGCCAGCGGGCTGTCGTCCGCGCGATCGAAGAGGGCGGTGGCGCAGCGGTGCTGGCCCGTCCAGGCATCGATCTTGCGGCCGCCCGAACGTATGAAGGACTGCAGGCTATCACGCAGCGATGACCGCATCAGGCAGAACACGGGCTGGGCACGCAGCCTGGATTGATCTGTATCAAGCGAGCGTTCCCAGCCATGGGCGACGACGATGTCGGCCGCAGGCTGCTGCGCCAGCGCAGCCTGCGCGAGCCGCTGTACAAGGTCCTGGGGGAACAGCGGCGTGTCGCAGGGCACGCAGACCAGCCAGGGTGTCTGGCAATGGGTGAGGCCGCTCAGAAAGCCGGCCAGCGGGCCGGGGTAGTCGGGTTCGGCATCGGGCCAGACCGGGGCGCCATAGGGGGCGCCCAGTTGCGCATAGGCCTCGGTATGGCGATTGGCGTTGAGCATCAGATGCCCGACCTGGGGCGCAAGGCGGCTGAGCGCGTGGCCCGCCAGCGGCTGGCCCAGAAAGGGCTGCAGGCCCTTGTCGATGCCGCCCATGCGCATGCCGCGCCCGCCTGCCAGCACGCAGCCCGTGATGTCGCTCAAGGGCAGGGTGTCGGGCAGAGAGGAAACGGGCATGTGTGGCTTGTGATGGAGAAACCGAGGGGAAAGGGAAAGGGAGCCGCGCGCGACGCGCGGGCTCAGCCGCCGATGTAGCTCATCTCTATGCGCCTGCGCTGCGTGTCCGTGCTGGACGGCAGGCTGGCGCGCAGTTCGGAATAGCGGTCGGTGCGCTGCTGCCAGATGGGGGCCAGCGCGGCTGCCACTTCCTCGTCGCTGGCGCCGCTGCGCAGCAGGCTGCGCAGGTCCCAGCCTTCGGAGGCGAACAGGCACAGGTACAGCCGGCCCTCGGTGGACAGGCGCGCACGGTTGCAGTCGCCGCAAAAGGCGTGAGTGACGCTGCTGATCACGCCGACCTCGCCCAGCGAGGGATCGTGCAGGCCCTGCGCATCGGCATATCCCCAGCGCACGGCGGTCTCGCCCAGGCTGCTGGCCTGCAGCGGCACCAGGGGCAGCTCGGCGCGCAGCCGGGCGATGACTTCGTCGGAGGGCAGGACCTCGTTCATGCGCCAGCCGTTGGTCGCGCCCACGTCCATGTATTCGATGAAGCGCAAGGTCACGCCCGTGCCCTGGAAGTGGCGCGCCATGGGCAGGATCTGGTCCTCGTTGGTGCCGCGCTTGACCACCATGTTGACCTTGATGTTGCCCAGGCCTGCCGCCTGGGCCGCCTCGATGCCGGCCAGCACGTCGGAGACCGGGAAGTCCACGTCGTTCATGCTGCGGAACACCGCGTCGTCCAGCCCGTCCAGGCTGACGGTGACGCGGTTCAGGCCGGCCGCCTTGAGCGCCCGGGCCTTGCGCGCCAGCAGCGAGCCGTTGGTGGTCAGCGTCAGGTCCAGCGGATGGCCGTCGGGCGTGCGCAGGGCAGACAGCTGCTCCACCAGCGTTTCCACGTTCTTGCGCAGCAGCGGCTCGCCGCCGGTCAGGCGGATCTTGCGCACGCCATGCTGCACGAACAGGCGGGCCGTGCGCGTGATCTCCTCGAAGCTCAGCAGCGAGCCGTGCGGCAGGTAGCGGTAGTTCTTGTCGAAGACTTCCTTGGGCATGCAGTAGCTGCAGCGGAAGTTGCAGCGGTCGGTGATGCTGATGCGCAGGTCGCGCAGCGGCCGGCCAAGCCTGTCACGCAGATCGCCGGTGGGCGCCTGCAGCAGTCTTGGCACGGTGGCCGGGCGCGTGGGGGCGCGCTCGTCGACCAGGGGGATCACTCGTTCTGCCATGCCCGCGATTTTGCCCGAATGCCTATGTCCAGGCTCTGCGCAAGCCTGCAGATCTTGATCTGCGTCTAGACGCAGCGCGCTCCGTCCACCTCGATGCAGGTGCCGCTGATGAAGGCCGCCTCGTCGCTGGCCAGATACAGCGCGGCATTGGCCACGTCCAGCGCCGTGGAAAAGCGGCCCAGCGGAATCGTCGCGCGAAAGCGCGCGCGGCGCTCCTCGTCCACGGGGCCGCCGGCAAACTCGGCGGCCAGGCCTGTGTCGGGGTTGAAGACGGGGTTGATGCAGTTGACGCGGATGTTCTCCGGGCCCAGTTCCGCGGCCATGGACTTGCTGGTCACGATGACGGCGCCCTTGGAGCCGTTGTACCAGGTCAGCCCCGGGCGCGGGCGCAGGCCTGCCGTGGAGGCGATGTTGATGAAGCTGCCGCCGCCGGGGCGGCCATCGGCCATCGGCGGATTGGCGCGCATGGCCGGCACGCCGTGGATGGCCGAGAGATAAATGCTCTTGACGTTGATGGCATAGACCCGGTCGAACTCGGCCTCGCTGACTTCGAGCATGGGACGGTTGCGGTGCGTCCAGCCCGCGTTGTTGACGAAGACATCGAGCCGGCCGTGGGCCTGCAGTGTGGCGGCCACCAGGGCCTTGACCTGTTCGCCCTGCGTCATGTCCGCCTGCACATAGAGCGCGCGGCCGCCCACGGCGTTGATGGCCTGTGCCACGCGCGTGCCGGCCTCGCGGTCGATGTCGTTGACGACGATATGCGCGCCTTCGGCGGCCAGCCGCATGGCGATGCCGGCTCCTATGCCGCTGCCGGCGCCTGTGACGATGATGGATTTGTCCTGGACACGCATCGGGCTTTGCTCCTCGGTCGGGGGTCAGGCCCCCTGGGTTTCGGTGGTTGCTGTGGTCGCCGGGGTCGGGGTCACGCCGCCTGTGCCGGGCTGCCAGCCCACGAACTGCGGGTAGTAGCGCGCCACGCCGGGGCCATTGAAGTCCCAGCCCAGGCACTGGCCCAGGTGGCGTGGCGGCTGGCTGGGGTCGGCATCGCCAAAGACGCCGGGCACGGACTGGAAGGCTGCCGTGGCCATGTTGAACAGCAGCTCGCGCAGATGCGTGCAGCTGGCCACGCCGCCCAGGTTCTCGTTGATGGCCTTGCGCCATCCGCGCGCCATGCTGCAGCCGACCATTTTCTGCAGGGCCCGCGTGGCCTCGGGGCAGTGGCCCAGCGGATGGGAGTCCATGACGACCTCGATGGCCTGCACCGCCAGGCGGGCATCGACCGTGGTGCGTATCCACATGTGGTGTATGGCCGTGCCGGCCGGCATGTGGCGGCCGCCGCTCAGTTCGATGTCATGGGTCTTGCTGTCGCGCAGCTCGCCTTCGATGTCCCAGAGGCCATCGGCGCGGGCGTAGCTGCGGTAGCGCACGTCGCGTTCATGCTGGGGCGTGCGGTCGGGAACGGGAGACAAGGGCATGGGGAATTCTTCTTTCTGTCGCGTGCGGCCGGCTGGCGCCGGGCACCTTGCGATTTTCCGTCATGCGCCAGGATCAGCCATGCCGTATGGCGACGGTCTTCAGCGTGGTGAAGCCATAGAGCGCCTCGAAGCCCTTTTCGCGGCCATGGCCGCTGGACTTGACGCCGCCGAAGGGCAGCTCCACGCCGCCACCCGCCCCGTAGTTGTTGACGAAGACCTGGCCGCAGCGCAGGCGCCGCGCCAGGCGCAGCTGGCGCGCGCCGTCACGGGTCCACAGGCCGGCCACCAGGCCGTAGGCCGTGCCGTTGGCCAGTTGCACGGCATGGTCCTCGTCATGGAAGGGCATGGCGCAGAGCACGGGGCCGAAGATCTCTTCCTGCGCCAGCCGGTGCTCGGGTGGCACGTCGCGCAGCAGGGTGGGCGCCTGGTAGAAGCCGCTGTCGGGCGCATGCTCCACGATCTGGCCCTGCGCCACCACGGCAATGCCTGCCACCTGGGCGTCGGACAGGAAATCCCAGACACGCTGCTGCTGGCTGGCGCGGATCAGCGGACCCAGGTCCAGGTCCATGGCGGCCGGACCCACGCGCAGCGCCTCGAAGGCCTGGCCCAGGCGTTCGAGCAGCGGCTCGTAGATCAGCGAGTCGATCAGCACGCGCGAGCCTGCCGAGCAGGTCTGGCCGGCGTTCTGCACGATGGCGTTGACGATGGCCGGCACGGCGGCGTCCAGGTCCGCGTCCGCGAACACGATCTGCGGACTCTTGCCGCCCAGCTCCAGCGTGACGGGGCAGTGCCGTTCGGCCGCAGCCTGCTGGATCAGCGTGCCCACGCCGGGGCTGCCCGTGAAGCTCAGGTGGTCCACTCCTGGATGGCGCGCCAGGGCCTCGCCCACCTCGTGCCCCAGGCCGGTGACCACGTTGAAGGCGCCTGCCGGAAAGCCGACCTCGGTGGCCAGCCGCGCCACGCGCAGCACGGACAGGCAGGCGTCTTCCGAGGGCTTGACCACGCAGGTATTGCCCGCGGCCAGCGCCGCGCCCACGCTGCGGCCCAGGATTTGCATGGGGTAGTTCCAGGGGACGATATGGCCGGTCACTCCGTGGGGCTCGCGCCAGGTCAGGGCGCTGTAGCCTTGCTGATAGGGCAGGGTCTCGCCGTGCAGCTTGTCGCAGGCGCCTGCATAGAACTCGAAGTAGCGCGCCAGCGCCAGCGCATCGGCGCGGGCCTGGCGCGTGGGCTTGCCGCAGTCGCGCTGCTCGATGGCCGTGAGTTCATCGGCATGCTGCAGCACGCTGCCCGACAGGCGCATCAGCAGGCGCCCGCGTTCGGCGGCCGAGAGCTTGCTCCAGACGCTGTCCTGGCATTCGCGCGCAGAGCGCACGGCCAGGTCGATGTCCTGGGGCGAGCCGCGTTGGAGCTCGTCGAAAGCCTGCCCGTCCGACGGGTCCAGCACGGGGATCGTGCGTCCCGATTCCGTAGGCACGGACGCATTGCCGATGTGGTGGTATTGCATGGAGCCCGATTGTGGGGCGCCCGGGACGCTTGTCCAGTCCCGGGCGTTGCAGCGCGCCTGCCTACTGCGCAGGCCAGCCCGCGTCGCGCAGGCCTTGGCGGTCCAGCACCTCCATCTTGCCGCGCCGCAACTGCAGGCAGCCGGCCAGTTGCAGCTCCTGCAGGATCTGGTTGGTGGTCTGGCGTGACAGGCCCAGCATGCGCGCCAGCTGCTCCTGGGATACATCCAGCTCGCGCCGCCAACGCTGGCGGCCCTGGCCGTCGGGCTGCCACTGGTCAAAGCCTTCGGCCATGCGCACCAGGCGCCGCGCCAGGCGCTGGGGGGCCGGCAGCAGCGTGTGCTCTTCCAGCGCCACCAGGCACACGCGCAGCTTGTCCGTCAGCAGTAACGCCAGCGCTTGCCAGTGTCCGGGGTGGGCGGCCAGCCACTCCATCAGCGGTGCCTGGGGCACGTGAAGCACGATGCAGGCCGTGGCGGCCTGGGCATCGTGCGTGCGTTGTGCGCCATCGAACAGGGCAATCTCTCCCAGCCACATCGGCGGCTCCACCAGGGCCAGCAGCGCCGTGCGGGCCTGCTCGCCGCAGGCGGCCGTGCCCGAGATGCTGAGGGCGCCACGCGCCACCGCGTACAGGCCACAGGGCGGGTCGCCCCGGCGAAACAGCCAGTCGCCTGCGGCCAGCGTGCGGGGCTGGGCCAGTGCCTTGAGCTGCGCGGCCAGCTCTGGCGGCAGGGCGTGGAACCAGCGGCCTGCCTCGACGGTGGCCCAGAGATCGGCCATGCCCGGCGGACCGGCCACTGCGCGGCGCCGTACGCCGCGCGTGGCGGCGGCAGTTGCCGTGGCTGCCGGAGCTGCCGGTGCGGGTAAGCCCGAGGTGTGCGATGAGGCTTGTGTCGGATCCATGACAGACGCCAATCCTTGATGACACCACCATGGTTGCGCAACATCCACTGCCGGTGCAGCCTATGAAAACCCTCATCGACCAACTGTCCCAGTACGCGGACTATCACCGTGATCCACGCAACATCCTCACGCACTTCTTTGGCGTGCCGCTGATCATGTGGGCCGTGGTGATCCTGCTGGCACGTCTGCAATGGGCGATGCCATTGGGCGACGGCCTGCCTGCCCTGCCGCTGAGCCTGGCCTTGCTGGCGGCGCTGGCGGCAGGCATCTACTACTGTTTGCTGGACCTGCGCTACGGCATTGCCATGGCTGTGGTGCTTGCCCTGATGCTGGCCTTGGCACAGCCCATCGCCATGCTGCCGTTGGGGGCTTGGCTGGGATGGGGGCTGGGCATCTTTGCCGTGGGCTGGGTGATCCAGTTCGTGGGCCACTACTACGAGGGCCGCAAGCCAGCCTTCCTGGACGACATCCTGGGCCTGGTCATCGGACCCCTGTTCGTGCTGGCCGAGCTGGGCTTTGCACTGGGCCTGCGCCGCGAAGTGCAGTATGCGGTGGAGCAGCGCAGCGGCCCCGTGCGCCGGCGCGCGGGCGGGGCACACGCCTGAGACCGGGCGCTGCAAGCTTGGCGCAGGCTTGCGCCCTTAGCATGGCGGGCGTTCCTGCGGAGCCATCCGTGGGGGCGTGTGCCTGCGCCTAAAATCACGCTGCTATCCCCTGCGGGGGCTCTTTCGTTTCAACTCTGCTTATCCATCATGTCTTTCGACAAAGTCACACCGGGCAAGAACGCTCCTGAATCCTTCAACGTCGTGATCGAGATCTCGGCCAACTCCGATCCCATCAAGTACGAAGTGGACAAGGAAAGCGGCGCCGTCTTCGTGGACCGCTTCATGGGTACGGCCATGCACTACCCGGCCAACTACGGCTATGTGCCCCAGACGCTGTCCGGCGACGGCGATCCGGTGGACGTGCTGGTGATGACGCCCTTCCCGCTGCCCCCAGGCGTGGTCGTGGCCTGCCGCCCCATCGGCATCCTGCTCATGGAAGACGAGTCCGGCGTGGATGGCAAGGTCCTGGCCGTGCCCACGCAAAAGCTGCTGCCCGCCTACGACAAGATCAACACGCTGGAAGACATCCACGAGATCACCCTCAAGCAGATCCAGCATTTCTTCGAGCACTACAAGGACCTGGAAAAGGGCAAGTGGGTCAAGGTTCTGGGCTGGAAGGGCGTGGACGAGGCCAAGAAGGAAGTCGTGGACGGCATCGCCAACTACAAGGGCTGATCCCTTTCACTCCCGTCGAGGGAGTCTCAACTGCGCTGAGGTAAATGCCCGCTTCGCAATTGATACAATTTGAAACGCACCCGGTGCCTAGGCGCCGGGTGCGTTTTTTGTTTTGTCATGGATCAGGGTTTGGACAGATCAATCAGGCGCTGATGGGGACATCGGCCCGGGAGCGAGCAAATGAAGGTGGCAGATTGGCGCATGGGCACGAAGCTGGGCATGGGATTCCTCGTCATGGTCCTGTTCTCGGCGGTTCTGGGGGCGGTAGCCTGGTTGCAACTGGCGCAGATGCACCGCAACGCATTGCATTTGTCGGATGTGGCCCTGCCCAGCATGTTCCATGCGGGCGCCATGCGATCCGAATACAACCGCCTGCGCCGCCACGAGGCCGGCATTGCCTCCGCGCGCAGCCTGGCCGAGGTCGATGGCTTTGCCAAGCAGGTGCAGGACCGGCTGCAGACCATTGGCGAGCATGAGACGGCCCTGCGTTCGCTGATCGACCAGCAGGCCTTGCGCGCGGCCTTCGACGACTACCTCGGCTTCAAGCAACAGTTCCTGGCCATGCATGCGCGATTGCTGGAGCGTGCGCGCGCCGGCAACTATTCCACCACCGAGGAGCAGGCCTTCATGGCCGACGAGATGGGGTTGATGTTCGCCGGCGAGTCCGAGGCGCAGTTCGGCAAGCTGGCCGAAAGCGCCGGCCGCCTGCTGACCCTGCAGCGCGAGGCGGGTGAGCGGGCGCGACAGCAGGCGCAGGCAGGCTTTGACCTGGCCCGCATCTGGGTGCTGGGCACGCTGGCCGCGGTGGTGGCGATTGCGGCCCTGGTGGGCTGGGCCATCACGCGTGCTGTCACCGGCCCGGTGGCCCAGGCCGTGGCCGTGGCGCGCAATGTGGCGGCCGGCCATCTGGAAAAGCCGGTCACCAGCCGGCGCCGGGATGAAATGGGCCAGCTCATCAACGCACAGGAGGACATGCGCCGCAAGCTCGCCGAGCTGGTGGGCGATGTGCGCGGCAATGCGCACGGCGTGGCGCTGGCCGCTGGCGAGATCGCCCAGGGCAATGCGGACCTGTCGGCGCGCACCGAAAGCCAGGCCAGTGCTCTGGAAGAAACCGCAGCCTCCATGGAGCAGTTGGGCGCCACCGTGCGCCAGAACGCGGACAACGCGCGCCAGGCCAACCAGATGGCTGCCTCCGCCTCGGGCATTGCCGCGCGTGGCGGCGAGGTTGTGGCCCAGGTGGTGGACACCATGAAGGGCATCAACGACAGCAGCCGCCAGATCGCCGACATCATCGGCGTGATCGACGGCATTGCCTTCCAGACCAATATCCTGGCGCTGAACGCCGCCGTGGAGGCGGCCCGCGCTGGCGAGCAGGGCCGGGGCTTTGCCGTGGTGGCCGGCGAGGTGCGCACGCTGGCCCAGCGCAGTGCCGAGGCGGCCAAGGAGATCAAGGCCTTGATCCAGGCCAGCGAGCAGCGTGTGGAGCAGGGCACGCAGCTGGTGGACAAGGCCGGCGAGACCATGTCCGAAATCGTCGCCGCCATCCGGCGCGTGACCGACATCATGGGCGAGATCAGCGCCGCCAGCAGCGAGCAGAGCGCGGGCGTGGCCCAGGTGGGCGATGCCATTACGCAAATGGACCAGGCCACCCAGCAGAACGCCGCCCTGGTCGAGCAAAGTGCGGCCGCTGCCCAGTCGCTGCAGCAGCAGGCGCGGGCCATGGTGGCATCGGTATCGGTGTTTCGCACGGCGCCGGAAGACTCGACAGCGGTCCCCGAGGTGGCTGAGACCGCCAAGGCGGCCGTGGCGGTGCCGCGCGCAACGGCGGCCGCCCCTTTGGCATCACCGCCGGTCCTGGCGCCCATCGCAGCCCGGCCAGCGAAACATGCCACGCCAGCCCAGGTCAGCAGGACCGCAACCGCCGACGACGAGGAGTGGGCCGCGTTCTGAGGCCTTGCCCGCAGCTGCGCCCCATCCTCTGGCGGCCCCATGCCCTGCATGGGGCCGCTTTCTTTTTGCGTGCTGCGTTGAGCTTGCTCACGCCGGGTGGCAGGAGGCTGTGGCGCAAATCCTCCAGTGAAGGTTTCTGCCTACTGCAAGTACCTGAACTTGTCCTGAACAATGCTTGGATACTGGCAGAATGTAAATAGATGTAGTCCTATTCTTACAGATTGAGGAACGGCCGCTCCTGGCCTCGTTCGCTCGGAACGAAGGGATATCCCATGATTACCTTGTTCTCATGGCCGCCTGGCCTGGCGGCCATCGGCCATCCAGCAGACCGCGCTCCCGCGGGGTCCCGTCCTCCCCCTCTCCAAGCCTTGCCTGCCAGCTGCCATCGGCCGGTGCGGCTGGCCTGTTTCTGCAAGGTTCGCGCCGGGCCTGGCTGATAGCCTGCCCATGGCGCGAGACAGAGCAAGACGCAACAAGATGACGGGACCTCTACAAGAGAGATGAATGTGAAAAACCTCAAGATTTCAACGCGCATGCTGGGCACCTTCGGCCTGCTGGTGCTGCTGCTGCTGGCCGTGGTGGCCGCGGCCCTGGTGCAACTGCGCTCCATGCGCACCAGCATGGAAGTCATCACCGGCAATGCCATGCCCAGCGTGGAAGTGATCAACCAGATAGGCACCGATGTCGTGCGTACCCGCTTGCTGGAGGTGCGCCACGTCAACAATGATGATGTCGCCTACAAGACCGATTCGGAAAAGCAGCTGGAGCAACTGCAGCGCCGCCTGGCCGAGCGCAAGAAGGCCTACGAGCCGCTGCTGTCTTCCGACGAAGAGCGAAGGCTCTACGCCCAGCTGCTCCAGGAACGCGAGCGCTACCAGCAACTGAGCCAGCAGGTGCTGGCGCTGTCACGCCAGGGCGAAAAGGAAAAGGCCCAGGCCGTGCTGGGCGGCGAGTCGCTGAAGCTCTACAACGATTCGTCGAACACGCTGGATCTGCTGGTCAAGCTCAACAGCGATGCGGCCGTGCAGGAAAGCCGCAATGCCGAGGCTGTCTATGGGCGCTCGGTCGTCGTCCTCAGCGTGGCGGCGCTGGCCGCCGTGCTGCTGGCCGTGCTGGCCGGGCTGTGGCTGACGCGCTCCATCCGCACGCCGCTGGCCCATGCGGTCGATGCCGCAGACCGCGTGGCCAATGGCGATCTGGGCGGGACCATTCACATCGACCGCCATGACGAAACCGGCCTGCTGCTGGGCGCGCTGCAGCGCATGCAGTCCAGCCTGGTGCAGACCGTGCGCAGCGTGCGCCAGAACGCCGAAGGCGTGGCCTCGGCCAGTGCGCAGATTGCCTCCGGCAATGCCGACCTGTCCAGCCGCACGGAGGAGCAGGCCAGCGCGCTGGAGCAGACGGCTGCATCCATGGAAGAGCTGGGCTCCACCGTGCGCCAGAACGCCGACAACGCACGCCAGGCCAATCAGCTGGCGCTCAATGCATCCAGCGTTGCGCGCCGCGGCGGCGACGTGGTGGCCGAGGCCGTGGAAACCATGAAGGGCATCAATGACAGCAGCCGGCGCATCGGCGACATCATCGGCGTGATCGACGGCATTGCCTTTCAGACCAACATCCTCGCGCTCAATGCCGCGGTGGAGGCTGCGCGTGCCGGTGAGCAGGGCCGGGGCTTTGCCGTGGTCGCGGGCGAGGTGCGCTCGCTGGCGCAGCGCAGCGCCGAGGCGGCCAAGGAAATCAAGGCGCTGATCACGGCCAGCGTGGAGCGTGTGGAGCAGGGCTCGCAACTGGTGGACCGCGCAGGCACGACCATGACCGAAGTGGTGGCTGCCATCGGCCAGGTCACCGACATCATGGGCGAGATCAGCGCGGCCAGTACCGAGCAGAGCTCCGGCGTCGCCCAGGTCAGCGAAGCCGTCACGCAAATGGACCAGACCACGCAGCAAAACGCTGCCCTGGTCGAGGAAAGCGCGGCCGCCGCTGCCTCGCTGCGCAAGCAGGCGCAGGACCTGGTCGAGGCCGTGGCCGTGTTCCAGCTGCCGCGCGGTGCCATGGACAGCCATTCGCATGTGCCCAACAGGGTGGTGGCGCAGGCCGGCGCCGCGCCACGCGCCGCAGCGCAGCCTGTCCGGCCGAACCCGCCGGCCAGCCCCGCACGGCCTGCGGCTTTGGGGGGCGGCGGTGCTGCAGCGGGTGGCGAGACACTGGCCCGCCGGCTTGAGCGCGATGCCACGCCTCCCATCCAGCCACGCCCTGGGCCCGCAGCAACAGGCAAGCCGGCTCCGCGCCAGCCCGGTCAGGGCGATGACGACTGGGAAACCTTCTGAGCCTCAGTCCTGGCGCAGCGGGCTGTGCGCCTGCAGCTCCTGCAGGTAGCCGGCCATGCCTTCGCCTTCGCGGTCCAGAAAGCGCGAGATGGCGTCGGCGAAGGACGGGTGGGCAATCCAGTGGGCGCTGGGCGTCACCACGGGCAGCAGCGCCCGCGCCATCTTGTGTTCGCCCTGGGCGCCTCCCTCGAAGTGCGCAATCCCGCGTTCTATGCACCAGGCGATAGGCTGGTAGTAGCAGGCCTCGAAATGCAGGCAGTCCACGCGCTCCAGCGCGCCCCAGTAGCGGCCGTAGGCCGTACCCTGCGGGATGTGCGGGATCTGCGGCGTGTCGCGGTCGCAACTGCCGGCCGAAAGCCGTGCGGCTGCCGCATCGAGTGCGATCAGGCTGCAGGCCATGGGTTGGCCGTCGCGCTCGGCGACGAACATCAGCCAGTTCTCGGGCATCTGGTGCGCCATGGCCTCGAAGAAGGCCGGCTGGAGGTACGGGGCGTTGCCGTGTTCCAGATAGGTGCGTTCGTGGCAGCGGTAGAAGAAGGCCCAGTCCTGGGCGCTCATGTCGGGGCCGTGCACTGCTCGAAAGCGCACGCCGGCCTCGTGCACCTTGCGCCGTTCCTGGCGAATCTTCTTGCGCTTTTCCTGGTTCAGCGTGGACAGAAAGTGGTCGAAGTCCCGGTGGCCCGCGCCCCCGGCGTTCTGGTTGCTCCAGTGGAACTGCACGGTGCTGCGCTGCATCCAGCCGTCGGCGTCGCAGGCTGCCAGATCCTCGGCATCGCTGAACAGCAAATGCAGGGAAGACAGCTGCTGCGCCTGGGCCCATTCGCGCACGGCGCGCACCAGGGCCGCACGCAGCAGCGGCGTGCGTGCCAGCAGCCGGCTGCCTGGCACAGGCGTGAAAGGCACGGCGAGCACGCCCTTGGGGTAGTAATCCAGCCCATGCTGGGCGTAGGCGCGCGCCCAGGCAAAGTCGAACACGTACTCGCCATAGGAATGCGCCTTGGCGTAGACCGGGCAGGCGGCGACCAGCTCGCCGCCCTGCCAGAGCGTGACCACGCGGGCGGCCCAACCGGTTTGCGGCACGGCGCTGCCGCTGGATTCCAGCGCGCTCAGGTACTCGTGGCGCATGAAGGGGGTGGGCGCAGCCTGCGATGCCAGCAGCGCATTCCAGGCCTGGGCATCGAGCTGCTGCACGCTGTCCAGCACGCGGGTGATAATTGCGGTTTCAGCCATGCCATTCCTTGCAGGCCCGTGTGACGCGCGCTGCCGCCTTGCGCTGTGGGGTGGCCTTGTCGGCCCTGTTGGCTCCATTGCATTCCATGACGCTCTCCATCTGCACTGCCCAGCTCAACTTTGTCGTGGGCGATCTGCCCGGCAATGTCCAGAAAATCATTGCCGCAGCCCGTGAAGCTTATGCCACGGGAGCGCGCTTGCTGCTGACTCCCGAGCTTGCCCTGTGCGGCTATGCGGCCGAAGACCTCTATCTGCGTCCCGCCTTTCTGGACGCCTGCGATCAGGCCGTGCAGCAGCTGGCGCTGGAGACCGCGCAATGGCCGGGCCTGGCGCTGGTGCTGGGCCATCCCTGGCGCGACCCCGGCGCTGGTGGCGCGTTGCGCAATGCAGCCAGCGTGCTGCGCGACGGGCGCGTGGAATGCAGCTACGCCAAGCAATGCCTGCCCAACTACGGCGTGTTCGACGAGCAGCGCTACTTTGTGGCCGGCCAGTCGCCTTGCGTGGTCGAGGTCCAGGCAGTTCGCGTGGGCTTGCTGATCTGCGAGGACGCCTGGCATCCCGGGCCGGCAAGCGCGGCTGCCGCGGCGGGTGCGCAATTGCTGGCCGTGATCAATGCTTCACCCTTTCATGAGGGCAAGCAGGCCGAACGTGAAGCCACGCTGGCTGCACGTGCGCGTGAGACCGGCCTGCCCCTGGTCTACGCACATCTGGTCGGTGGCCAGGATGAAATTGTCTTCGATGGCAGCTCTTTTGCCGTGCACGCCGACGGCAGCATTGCCGCACGCGCGGCGGCCTTTGGCGAGGCGCTGCCGTTGGTGGAAGTGCGTGCCGGCGCGAAGGAACTGACGCTGGCCGCCGATGTGCAGCCACCGGTGGAGCACCTGCCGGCGCTGTGGTCCGCCCTGGTGCTGGCCGTGCGCGACTACGTGGGCAAGAACCGTTTCCCCGGCGCGCTGCTGGGCCTGTCGGGCGGGATCGACTCTGCGCTGGTGCTGGCGATTGCGGTCGATGCGCTGGGCGCGGACAAGGTGCACACGGTGATGATGCCTTCGCCCTATACGGCGGACATCAGCTGGATCGATGCGCGCGACATGGCCGAGCGTGTGGGCGTGCGCTATGACGAAATCTCCATCGCGCCCCAGTTCGAGGCCTTCAAGGCCGCCCTGGCCCCGGCCTTCGCGGGCCGCGCCGAGGACACGACCGAAGAGAACCTGCAGGCCCGCATCCGCGGCACCTTGCTGATGGGCCTGTCCAACAAGTTCGGCTCCGTGGTGCTGACCACCGGCAACAAGAGCGAGATGTCCACCGGCTACTGCACGCTCTATGGCGACATGGCCGGCGGCTTTGCCGTGATCAAGGACGTGCTCAAGACCGAGGTTTTTGCGCTGGCGCGCTGGCGCAATGCCAACGATCCGTTCGGCACGGGGCTGGACCCCATTCCGGATCGCATCATCACGCGCCCGCCCAGCGCCGAACTGCGCCCGGACCAGAAAGACCAGGACAGCCTGCCCGCTTATGAGGTGCTCGACGCCATCGTGCGCCGATACATGGAAAATAACGAAAGCATCGCCTCCATCGTGGCCGACGGATATGCCGGCGCCGATGTGGAGCGAGTGACGCGCCTCATCCAGATCAACGAATACAAACGCCGCCAGGCGCCCGTGGGGCCGCGGCTGACGCGCCGCAGCTTCGGCAAGGACTGGCGCTACCCGATCACCAACCGCTTTCGCGCTTGAAGCACCTGAGGCGGCGGGGTTTCCTGGCCAGCCGTCTTGCCCCGTATTGCATGCACTGAGGAGTTCACCCCATGAAAATGATCACCGCCATCATCAAGCCGTTCAAGCTGGAAGAGGTCCGCGAGGCACTGGCCGACTGCGGCGTCAACGGCCTGACCGTCACCGAGGTCAAGGGCTTTGGTCGCCAGAAGGGCCATACCGAGCTCTACCGTGGCGCCGAGTACGTGGTGGACTTCCTGCCCAAGGTGAAGATCGAGGTGGTGGTCCGCACGGAAGACGTGGACCGCTGCGTGGATGCCATCGTCAACGTGGCCCGCACGGGCAAGATCGGTGACGGGAAGATCTTCGTCACCGCCGTGGAGCGCGTGGTGCGCATCCGTACCGGCGAACTCGACGACGGAGCCATCTGAACCCGGCAGCAGTGCAGGGCGCACGCGGCGCCCTGGGCTCGACATCCGGATTCCAGCGGCCACCCCTGAACGGGTGGCCGTTTCCGTTTCAGATCACGGCGCGCAAGGGGGCCGTTTCCAGGCCCGTGCCCGCGTTCTGCACCAGGGATTGCAGCAGTGCGGGGATGTCGCTGCCGCTTTCTATCAGTCCCATCTGCCACTCGCCCATGAAGCCATGGCCCACGCAGGTCTGCAGGAACTGCAGCATGCTGTCGTAGTAGCCGTCCACATTGAGCAGGCCGATGGGCTTGTCGTGGTAGCGCAGCTGGCGCCAGGTCCAGACCTCGAACAATTCCTCGAAGGTGCCTATGCCGCCGGGCAGGGCGACGAAGGCATCGCTGCGCTCGGCCATCATGGCCTTGCGCTCGTGCATGGTCTGGACGATGTGCAGTTCGTCGCAGGCATGGTTGGCCAGCTCCTTGTCCACCAGCGCCTGCGGGATCACTCCCACGACGCGGCCACCGGCCTGCCGCGTGGCCTCGGCCACCTCGCCCATCAGGCCGCTGCGCCCGCCGCCGTAGACCAACTGGCCGCCGTGCTCGCCAATCCAGCGGCCGGTGGCGCGGGCGGCCTCGATGAATCCGGGCTGGTCGCCGGGGCGCGAGCCGCAATACACACAAATGGAAAACGTGGGATTTGTCATGCAATGAACCGTTGATAGAGAGCCGCCAGCCAGACACCCGTGCACAGCAGCAGCGCCAGCAGCACGGCGGCGCTGCCCATGTCCTTGGCTTGCTTGGACAGGGCGTGCCATTCGGGGCCTATGCGATCGACCACGGCCTCGATGCCGCTGTTGAGCAATTCCACGATCAGCACCAGCAAGACCGTGCCCGCCAGCAGCGAGACCTCGATCCAGCTGCGTCCCAGCCAGAAAGCGGCAGGGACCAGCACGATGGCGGCCAGCGCTTCCTGGCGGAAGGCTTTCTCATTCCATCCGGCACGAAGGCCGGACAGCGAATAACCCGCAGCGTGCCAGACACGGTTCAGGCCCGTGCGGCTTTTCTGGGGATTGACAGGCGTGCTGTCGTTGGACTTGGGTGAAGCGGCGGGCATGCTGGGGAGTGTAGGAGATGCGATGCTGCCTTTGCCGCTCAGCGTTTTTTCCTGGGCGGCGGGGCCTGGTGGATCAGCTGTGTGCCGGCCCAGGCGTCATGCCAGAACTGGCGGCGCGGATGAAGGCGGCTGAGCAGGGCCCAGAGTGCCACCCACAGCACCAGCAGCACCAAGGTGGTCAAGGCCGGCACGCCGGTGGAGTAGGCCGCCAGCGGTGGCAGCAGCCAGATCCAGCTCAGCACATAGCGCCGCAGTGCGCGCAGCTGGCTGACGGGCTGGCCTGCAGCATCCACCAGGCGGATGTGCCAGGTCTTCATGGCCAATGTCTGCCCCTTGGACCAGAACCAGACGAAATAGATGCCCAGCACCACGAACATGAAGGCCTGCAGCGCATGGCGGTTGTCCATGGCGTTGCGCGTCTGAGACAAGGTGCCAAACAGATATCCGGCGATGAAGACCACGCCGAACAGCAGCATGCCCTCATATAGCCAGCAGGCCATGCGCCGGGCCAGGCGCGGGGCCATCCGTGGATCGGCGGCGGAGCCGGCTGCCGTGGAGGCGGGGGAGGTGGCGTTCGTCATGCGGGCGTGTCGGGGCGCTGCATCAATGCGAAGGGGCTGCTTCGCCGTGCGAGGGCTGTGGGGTGGCCTCTGCGCCGTCATGCAGTTCCATGGGCGGCAAGGGCATGGGTGTGGCCGAAGGCACTTCCACCGGGGCTGTCTCCACCAGCGCAGGCGGGCGCACGGGATGGGTTTCCACGGCCGAAGGCGGCGCGACCGGTGGAACCGGAGGCGGCGGATTGTAGATGGTGGCTGGTGGAATCTTGGGGGGATTCGGAATGGTGGCCGGTGCCACCGAGGCCGCAGGAATCCGCGCCAGACGCTTGGGCGCCACGGGCTGTATGGCATTGGCGGCGCCCTTGACCTTGGGCGCGGCGCGTGCAGCCAGAAGGCGTTTTTCTTCGTCGCTGAGCGCCTGGTAGGCCTCCCACTGGGCTCGCTTGTCCGTGGCAAGGCGGTTGGTCAGGGCGAAATTCAGGCGGGCCTGGCTGCGCTGCTGGGCGCTGAGGCTGGACCAGGTCTGCATGCGGTCGCGCAGCTTTTCCTGCTCCTTTTCGCTGAGCTTGTCCCAGCCTTCGGCCAATGCCATCCAGCGGCGCTTTTGCAGCGCGTCCATCATGGACCAGCGCTCGGAAAGGGGCTCGAGCACCCTGCTTTGCGCAGGCGTCAGCTCGGCCCAGCGTGGGCCGGAGGCCAGGGCCGTGGCGCGCTGGCGCGTGGCTGCGTCGCCATGCAGGGTCTTGGAGGCCGCAATGGTGGCCGGCGACACCGTGCTGGGCGCCAGCCGCACCTGTTGCACGACGCGCCAGCCGGTCCAGGCCAGCGCCATCAACAGCACCGCCGCCAGGATGGCGGCGGGTGATCGGTGGAACGCGGCGCGTGAATCAGTGGGCATGCAGGCAGGCAAGGCGGGTATCAGCGTTCCGTGTTGGTGGCCGAAGTCTTCAGGTACTGGATGAAACCGGGGTCGGCATAGGCGGCAGGGGGCAGGTCATCAGTCAGCAGGGCCGTATCGACCTCGGCAACCTCGGTCAGGCCAATCTGATCGGTCTGCACGTTGACGACCACCAGGCCAATGATGAGGGCCAGCACCGGCACGGCCGAGATCAGCGCGCGCCACCAGGTGCCGCCTTCGTCGCCAGAGCCCAGCGTCATGGCGCCACCCTGAGCCTGGGTTGCGCTGGCAGCCTGCACGGGCGCAGCGCGCAGTTCGCGCCGGCGAACGGACAGGGCGCGCTCGCGCCCAGCGCGCAGCCGCTCGGTGATGTCGTATGGCAGCAACGCCTCGCCGTCACCCAGGCGCGCGGTGATCCGGCGTGCGATGCGGTCGGCCGCCATTTCGCTGTGGAGAGTGAGAGTGGGCGCAGTCTTCATAGCTCGATTCCTTTGGCCTTCAGTGCCTTGCTCAATGTCTGGATGGCGCGGAAACAATGTGTTTTTACACTTCCTTCGGAACACCCCATCGCGGCAGCGGTCTCCGCAACGTCCATCTCTTCCCAATAACGCATCAGGAATGCTTCGCGTTGACGCGCCGGCAGCTCCTGTATCTCTTTTTCAATGCTTTGCAAAATCTGCGCCCGCTCGGTCAGATCCTCGGCGCTGCGGGCGGTTTCGCCGTTCTGTGCGGAGTCGGCGTAGGTCTCGAGCCAGTCGAAGTCCGCATCGTCGCCGGCCGAGGCCTCCAGATCGCTCATGCGGGTGAACAGGGCGTTCTGCGTCTTTTGCCTGCGAAACCAGTCCAGTGTGCTGTTGGACAGGATGCGCTGGAAGAGCATGGGCAGCTCGGTGATGGGCTTGTCGCCATAGTGCTGCGCCAGCTTGAGCATGCTGTCCTGCACGATGTCCAGCGCCGCCTCCTCGTCCCGGACGTGGAAAAAGCTGCGCTTGAAGGCACGCTTTTCTACGCTTTTGAGGAAGTCGGATAGTTCTTGCTCGGTTGCCAAAAGGAACGCAGGCCCGGATGAGGGGCTCGTTGAGGGGGCTGAACGGACGCGGGACCCGATTATCGCACCGCAGTGTCAATTTTTTTCGCACGATGGCGCACAGGCTTGTTGCAGTGCGATAATGTCTGCTGCAATTCAAAAAGGCAAACGGGTCACGGTCCGGCGTTTACTCACTCGCCCATGTCTGTTGGTCCTAAGTCCCGCACCGGCCTCACAAGGGCTTCAGGCAAGGGGCACCCAAGGTTTTTCGTTAGAGAAATTCACAAAGGTTGATCATGGAAATTTCCAAAGCCGAGTACTCCAGCGCGGCAGCAGCGGCGTCGCAGTCCCATGCATCCCAGGAGCTGATGGGCTCCGAGATCCTCGTCAAGTCCCTGCAGGCCGAAGGCGTCAAGCAGCTTTGGGGCTATCCGGGCGGTGCGGTCCTGTACATCTACGACGCCCTCTACAAGCAAGACACCATTCAACATGTGCTGGTGCGCCACGAGCAGGCGGCTGTGCATGCGGCAGACGGCTTTGCACGTGCCACGGGTGAAGTCGGCGTGGCCCTGGTGACCTCGGGTCCCGGCCTGACCAACGCCGTCACCGGCATTGCCACCGCCTACACCGATTCCATTCCCCTGGTCGTGATCAGCGGCCAGACCTCGACGGCCTACATCGGCACCGATGCATTCCAGGAGTGCGACACCGTCGGCATTACCCGCCCCATCGTCAAGCACAACTTCCTGGTCAAGGATGTGCGCGAGCTGGCGGACACCATGAAGAAGGCCTTCCACATCGCGCGCACCGGCCGCCCCGGCCCCGTGGTGGTGGACATCCCCAAGGATGTGTCCTTCAAGAAGGCTCTCTACACCGGTTACCCCGAAAAGGTGGAGATGCGCTCCTACAACCCGGTGCGCAAGGGCCATGCCGGCCAGATCCGCAAGGCGCTGCAGTTGCTGCTGGCTGCCAAGCGTCCCTATATCTACACGGGTGGCGGCGTGCTGCTGGGCAATGCCTGCAACGAGCTGCGCACCCTGGTGGACATGCTGGGCTACCCGGTCACGCATACGCTGCTGGGCCTGGGTGCCTATCCGGCCAGCGACCGCAAGTTCCTGGGCATGCTGGGCATGCACGGCACCATCGAAGCCAACAACGCCATGCAGAACTGCGATGTGCTGCTGGCCGTGGGTGCGCGCTTCGACGACCGGGTGATCGGCAACCCCAAGCATTTCATGTCGGTGGAGCGCAAGATCATCCATATCGACATCGATCCCTCCTCCATCTCCAAGCGCGTGAAGGTGGACGTGCCCATCGTCGGCGACGTCAAGGAAGTGCTGACCGAGCTGATCTCCATGATCCGCGAGGCCAGCGCCCGTCCCGACGCTGCGGCCCTGGGCCAGTGGTGGGAGACCATCGAAGGCTGGCGCAGCCGCGACTGCCTGCAGTACAGCCGTGGCGACGGCTCGGTCATCAAGCCCCAGTACGTGGTGGAGACGCTGTGGAACATGACCCGCGACGCCGATGCCTACATCACGTCCGACGTGGGCCAGCACCAGATGTGGGCTGCGCAGTACTACCGCTTTGACGAGCCGCGCCGCTGGATCAACTCCGGCGGCCTGGGCACCATGGGCGTGGGCCTGCCCTACGCCATGGGCATCAAGCTGGCCAAGCCTGAATCCGAGGTGTTCTGCATCACGGGCGAAGGCTCCATCCAGATGAACATCCAGGAGCTGGCCACCTGCCTGCAGTACAACACGCCGGTCAAGGTGGTGTCGCTGAACAACCGCTACCTGGGCATGGTGCGCCAGTGGCAGGAGATCGAGTACTCGGGCCGCTACAGCAGCAGCTACATGGACTCGCTGCCCAACTTCGTGAAGCTGGCCGAGGCCTATGGCCACGTGGGCATGCTGATCGAGCGCCCCGAGGACGTGGAGCCCGCCCTGCGCGAGGCCCGCAAGCTCAAGGATCGGACGGTGTTCATGGACTTCCGCACCGATCCCACCGAGAATGTGTTCCCCATGGTGCAGGCCGGCCGCGGGATCACCGAGATGCTGCTGGGAGCTGACGACCTCTGAGCGAACCCTTGGTCGGGGTCGCCAGGGCCTGTTCCTGCCGCATCTTCTTCAGTAGCCGCCCTCAAGGCGGCAACCCCTTGACGAATCTATTGCCTGCCAAGCCCGACGTTTACCGGCGCCGGGGGAGGGCAGCGAAAAGAGGAATCTTTCTTTCATGAAACACATCATTGCCGTGCTGCTCGAAAACGAGCCGGGAGCCTTGTCGCGCGTGGTGGGCCTGTTCTCGGCCCGCGGCTACAACATCGAATCGCTGACCGTGGCTCCCACGGAAGACGCATCGCTGTCGCGCATGACCATTCAGACGAATGGCTCCGAAGACGTGATCGAGCAGATCACCAAGCACCTGAACCGCCTGATCGAGGTCGTCAAGGTCGTGGACCTGACGGAAGGCTCCTATACCGAGCGCGAGCTCATGATGGTCAAGGTCCGCGCCGTGGGCAAGGAACGCGAGGAGATGAAGCGCATGGCCGACATCTTCCGCGGCCGCATCATCGACGTGACCGAAAAGAGCTACACGGTCGAGCTGACCGGCGACCAATCCAAGAACGACGCCTTCCTGCAGGCGCTGGACCGCACGGCCATTCTGGAAACCGTGCGTACCGGCTCCTGCGGCATCGGCCGCGGCGAACGCATTCTGCGCGTTTGATGCGCTGCAACGCACCTGAAACCTGTCCCCTTCCCCTTTCAACCCCTACACACACACGAAGCCTGGAGCCAACATGAAAGTTTTCTACGACAAGGACTGTGACCTGAGCCTGATCAAGGGCAAGACCGTTGCCATCATCGGCTACGGCAGCCAGGGCCACGCACACGCTCAAAACCTGAACGAAAGCGGCGTGAAGGTCGTGGTCGGCCTGCGCAAGGGCGGCGCTTCCTGGGACAAGGTCGCCAAGGCTGGCCTGACCGTCGCTGAAGTCGACGACGCCGTGAAGGCCGCCGATCTGGTCATGATCCTGCTGCCGGATGAGAACATCCCCGAGGTCTACAACAACAACGTGGCCCCCAACATCAAGCAAGGCGCCACGCTGGCCTTTGCCCACGGCTTCAACATCCACTACAACCAGGTTGTGCCGCGCGCCGATCTGGACGTGATCATGGTCGCCCCCAAGGGCCCTGGCCACACCGTGCGCTCCGAATACCTCAAGGGCGGCGGCGTGCCTTCGCTGATCGCCGTATACCAGGACAAGTCCGGCAAGGCCCGTGACCTGGCCCTGTCCTATGCCATGGCCAACGGTGGCGGCAAGGGCGGCATCATCGAAACCAACTTCAAGGAAGAAACCGAGACCGACCTGTTCGGCGAGCAGGCCGTTCTGTGCGGCGGCGCGGTGGAACTGGTGAAGATGGGCTTCGAGACCCTGACCGAAGCCGGCTACGCTCCCGAAATGGCCTACTTCGAGTGCCTGCATGAGCTCAAGCTCATCGTGGACCTGATGTACGAAGGCGGCATCGCCAACATGAACTACTCGATCTCGAACAACGCCGAATACGGCGAGTACGTGACGGGTACAGAAGTCATCAACGACAAGTCGCGCGAAGCCATGCGTGCTGCCCTCAAGCGCATCCAGACCGGCGAATACGCCAAGATGTTCATCCAGGAAGGCCGCACCAACTACCCGAGCATGACGGCCCGCCGCCGCATGAACGCCGAACACGCCATCGAAAAGGTGGGCGGCCAGCTGCGCGCCATGATGCCCTGGATCTCCAAGAACAAGCTGGTTGACCAAAGCCGCAACTGAGATTGCTGCATTCCATCTTGCATGGGTCGCGCATGCGGCCTACGCAAGGTGCAGGACAAGGCCACCCCGACGGGTGGCCTTTTTCGTGCACAGAAGAAGGGCAGCGCGCAGGTACACTGCCCCTTTCGGGGCGGCACTGTCCGCTCCCTTAGAATACTATCGTTTTAATAGCTGCTCACGCTTGCGTGCGCTGTGCTGGAGGCCGGATTGATGCAAAACCACAATGAGTCCAACGAAATCGAAGGCGTGGTGGTGCGCAAGCGCCGCAAGGGTATCTACATCCTGCCCAACCTGTTCACGCTGGCTGCGCTGTTCGGTGGCTTCTACGCCATCGTGATGGCCATGAACGGCCGCTTCGAACTGGCTGCTGCAGGCGTGTTCTGCGCCATGGTGCTCGACAGCCTTGACGGCCGTGTGGCACGCATGACCAATACGCAGAGCGCTTTCGGGGAGCAGATGGATTCGCTGTCGGACATGGTGTCCTTCGGCGCCGCTCCCGCCTTGATCGCCTATGAGTGGGCGCTCAAGGGCATTGGCCGCTGGGGCTGGATTGCAGCCTTCGTCTATTGCGCCTGCGCTGCGCTGCGGCTGGCGCGCTTCAACGTCAACACCGGCACCGTGGACAAGCGCTGGTTCCAGGGCCTGCCTTCGCCCGCCGCTGCAGCGCTGGTCACCGGCTTCATCTGGCTGCTGGACGAGGCGGGCCTGCTGCGCGGCCAGGATGCCTGGCTGAGCTGGACGCAGATCACCTGGATCATGTTCTTCCTGACGCTGTACGCGGGCCTGACCATGGTCACCAACGTGCCTTTCTACAGCTTCAAGGACGTGCATTTCAAGAAGAGCGTGCCCTTTGCGGCCATCGTGCTGATCGCCCTGGGCATCGCCATCATCAATATCCATCCGCCCATCGTGCTGTTCGGCGTGTTCCTGCTCTACGGTTTCTCGGGCTACGGCGTCTATGCATGGCGCAAGGCCAAGGGCCAGCGCACCAGCGTCATCAGCACCTCGACCGATGAGCCTGAAGAGCGCGGCCTGCACAAATGATGCGCCGCAGCATCTTCACAGCGCCTGAGAACCTGTGCTAAAGTGACCCGCATGCATTACCTGTCGCTAGCTCTACTACTGATGTCCCACGGGCAGAGACAGTAGCGCGCGCGTACATTCCTACTTTCACGGCCCGTTTGCACCAGCGACGGGCCGTTTTGCGTTTGTGGGGTCGCTGGAGCAGGTGGGTCTTGTTTTTACCTAGACGATAGAAAGCACTTCAGCCATGTTGCAAAACCCTTCGACCAAGTACCGTCCGTTCGCTCCGGTCCGCCTGCAAGACCGCCGCTGGCCCGATGCGGTGATCACTCAGGCCCCGGTCTGGTGCAGCGTGGACCTGCGCGATGGCAACCAGGCGCTGATCGAGCCCATGGACATCGATCGCAAGATGCGCATGTTCGAGCAACTGGTGAAGATCGGCTTCAAGGAAATCGAGGTCGGCTTTCCTTCCGCGTCCCAGGTCGAGTTCGACTTCATGCGCAAGCTCATCGAGGAAAACCGCATTCCCGATGACGTGACCGTCCAGGTGCTGACCCAGGCCCGTGAGCACCTCATCCGCCGTACCTTCGAGGCGCTCGAAGGCGTGCCCCGGGCCATCGTCCACCTCTACAACGCCACCGCGCCCGTGATGCGCCGCGTGGTATTGAACATGAGCGAGGACGAGATCGTCGAGCTGGCCACCACCAATGCCCGCATGTTCAACGAGATCGCTGCCGACTATCCCCAGACGCAGTGGACCTTCCAGTACTCGCCCGAGATGTATTCGGACACCGAGCTGGAGTTTTCCAAGCGCGTCATCGATGCCGTCACCGATGTATGGCAGCCCACGCCCGAGCGCAAGTGCATCATCAACCTGCCCACCACCGTGGAGCACTCCACGCCCAACATCTTCGCCGACATGGTGGAGTGGACGCATCGCCACATCCAGCGCCGCGACTCCATCGTGCTGTCCGTGCATCCGCACAATGACCGCGGCACGGGCACGGCCACGGCCGAGCTGGCGTTGATGGCCGGTGCGGACCGCCTTGAAGGCTGCCTGTTCGGCAATGGCGAGCGCACGGGCAACCTCGATGTGGTCAACGTGGCGTTGAACATGTACATCCAGGGCGTGTCGCCTGGCCTGGATTTCTCCGATATCGACGGCATCCGCAGCACGGTCGAGCATTGCAACCAGCTGCCCGTGCATCCGCGCCATCCCTATGTGGGCGATCTGGTCTACACCTCGTTCTCGGGCTCGCACCAGGATGCCATCAAGAAGGCCTTCGCCGATCGCAAGGACGGCGACATCTGGGACATGCCCTATCTGCCCATCGACCCCAAGGACCTGGGCCGCAGCTACGAGGCCGTGATCCGCGTCAACAGCCAGTCCGGCAAGGGCGGCATCGCCTATCTGCTTGAAAGCGAGTATGGCCTCCAGTTGCCGCGCCGCCTGCAGATCGAGTTCAGCCAGGTGGTGCAGCGCGAGATGGACGCCAGCGGCAAGGAGCTGGCCGCGGCCGACCTGTGGGCGCTGTTCCAGCGCGAGTACGGCCTGCAATCCGTGCAGGCCCCGCATTACCGCCTCAGCGAGAACGACGGCGTGGTCAGCCTGTCGGCCGATCTGTCCGTTGACGGCGGCAAGCGCACGGTCGAGGCGCAAGGCACGGGGCCCATCGATGCCTTCGTGCAGGCGCTGAGCGAGCACAGCGGCCGGGCCGTGCGCGTGCTGGACTACAACGAGCATGCCATCGGCGAGGGTGCCAATGCCAAGGCCATTGCCTACGTGGAACTGCGCGTGGACGAGTTGCACGTGTGCTACGGCGTCGGGGTTGATGCGAATATCGTCTCCGCTTCGTTCCGGGCCATCATGTCGGGCTTGCAGCGCGTGCCCTCTGCCGAGAAGGTGACGGTGCAGGAGGCGGTTGCCGCTTAAATTCCATTGCCTAGCCGGTGCAGCCACAAGCGCACCGGCTTTTTTCATCACCTGCCCGTGGGCAGGAGATTCGCATCCACAAGAAAGACGAGACTCCCATGACCGACCAATTGATCATTTTCGACACCACCTTGCGTGACGGCGAGCAGTCGCCCGGTGCCTCCATGACCCGCGACGAAAAGCTGCGCATTGCGCGCCAGCTCGAGCGGCTGAAGGTCGATGTGATCGAGGCCGGTTTTGCGGCGAGTTCCAATGGCGACTTCGAGTCGGTGCAGGCCATTGCGCGCGCCATCAAGGACTCCACCATCTGCTCGCTGGCCCGTGCCAATGACCGCGACATCGCCCGTGCGGCCGAGGCTCTGAAGGACGCCAGCCGCGCGCGCATCCACACCTTCATCGCCACCAGTGCGCTGCACATGGAGAAAAAGCTGCGCATGACGCCCGAGCAGGTGCTGGAGCAGGCGCGCCAGTCGGTGCGATTTGCGCGCAACCTGATCGCCGACATCGAGTTCAGCCCCGAAGACGGCTACCGCAGCGACCCGGACTTTCTGTGCCGCGTCATCGAGACGGTGATTGCCGAAGGTGCGACCACCATCAACGTGCCCGACACCGTGGGCTATGCCATTCCGGAGCTGTACGGCGCCTTCATCAAGAACCTGCGCGAGCGCGTGCCCAACAGCGACAAGGCCGTCTGGAGCGTGCATTGCCACAACGACCTGGGCATGGCCGTGGCCAACTCGCTGGCCGGCGTCAAGCTTGGCGGGGCGCGCCAGATCGAGTGCACCATCAACGGCCTGGGCGAACGCGCGGGCAACTGCTCGCTCGAGGAGGTGGTGATGGCCATCAAGACGCGCAAGGACTACTTCGGCCTTGACGTCAACATCGACGCCCAGCACATCGTGGCCGCCAGCCGCATGGTCAGCCAGACCACGGGCTTCGTGGTGCAGCCCAACAAGGCCGTCGTGGGCGCCAACGCCTTCGCCCACGCCTCGGGCATCCATCAGGATGGCGTGCTCAAGGCGCGCGACACCTACGAAATCATGCGTGCCGAGGATGTGGGCTGGAGCGCCAACAAGATCGTGCTGGGCAAGCTCAGCGGCCGCAATGCCTTCAAGCAGCGCCTGCAGGAGCTGGGCGTGGAACTCGACAGCGAGGCCGCGATCAACACTGCCTTTGCGGCCTTCAAGGAACTGGCCGACCGCAAGAGTGAAATCTTCGACGAGGACATCCTGGCCCTGGTGACCGAGCAGGATGCGCATCAGCAGGCCGATCCCTTCCAGTTCATCTCGCTGGCCCAGCAAAGCGAAACAGGTGAGCGCCCACACGCGTCGGTGGTGTTCAGCCGCGATGGCCGTGAGATCAAGGCCCAGTCCGATGGCAATGGCCCGGTCGATGCCTCGTTCAAGGCCATCGAGTCCGAGGTGAAGAGCGGTGCCGAGATGCTGCTGTACTCGGTCAACGCCATCAGCGGCTCCACCGAGAGCCAGGGCGAAGTGACCGTTCGCCTGCAGCGCAGCGGGCGCGTGGTCAACGGCGTGGGCGCGGACCCGGACATTGTCGTGGCCTCGGCCAAGGCCTATCTGAGCGCGTTGAACAAATTACACAGCAATGCAGAGGTCGTGGCTGCGCAGGGGTAAGCACTCGCCTTATAATTTCATTTAAATTATCGAAAAGTCGCACAAGTTATTGTCACAGTGCGACTTTTTCGATTAATGTAAGGTCTAGTCACAAATTCTTGCTGCTTGGAGCATTTCTCATGCCCACCCTACGCCGTGCCCGCCTCGGTCGATTTGCTCAGGTTCTCTCGTTGCTGGCCCTGAGTTGTGCTCTCACTGCCCCGGGCGCGCATGCCGCACCGGCCAAGAAAGTTGCCAAGAAACAGGTGGCCGTGGCCCCTGTCAAGAAGAAGGCCGTGAAGGAGCGCGCCACGGCGGCTCCCCAGGGCAAGCGCGTTGCCAAGAGCGCGCGCCAGCCCAGCCGCGTGGCCGCACGCAGCGCTGCCAGCCCCATTCGTGCCGTTGCCTACGAGCCACGCCTGTCGTTCGGACAGATGGCCGGGCTGCATGCAGTGGCCGATCCTCTTGATCTCAAGAGCAGCGTGGCCCTGGTCATGGACCAGGACACCCACGAAGTGCTGCTCAGCAAGAACGACCATGCCGTGCTGCCCATCGCCTCGCTGACCAAGCTGATGACGGGTCTGCTGATTTCCCAGGCCCATCTGCCCATGGATGAATCCATCACCATCACGCAGGATGATGTGGATACCGAAAAGGGCAGCAGTTCGCGCCTGGCCGTGGGCACCACGCTCACCCGTGCCGAAATGCTGCACCTGGCCCTGATGTCCAGCGAAAACCGTGCTGCCCATGCGCTGGGTCGCACCTTCCCAGGTGGCCTGGATGCCTTCGTCCAGCAGATGAATGCCAAGGCGCGCCTGCTGGGCATGACCGATACCCGTTACGTGGAGCCCACCGGGCTGTCCAGCCGCAACCAGTCCAGCGCCCGTGATCTGGCCGTGCTCGTGAATGTGGCGCACAGTGATCCGCTGGTGCGTGAGTACACCACTTCGCCCGGCTATGAAGTGGCCGTGGGCCGCCGCACGCTGCAGTACAACAACACCAACCGCCTGGTGCTGAGCCCGACCTGGGATATCGGCCTGCAAAAGACCGGCTACATCTCCGAAGCGGGTCGTTGCCTGGTCATGCAGGCGCAGGTGGCTGGCCGCAAGATCATCATGGTCTTCCTGGACTCCGCCGGAAAGTTCAGCCGCCTGGGCGATGCCGAGCGCGTACGCCACTGGGTGGAATCCATGGGGCAGGTGGCCGGCGATTCCATGATCCACAAGGTCAAGGGCTGAGTTTCTTCCCCTCAACAACAAAGGCGCCCTGGGCGCCTTTGTTGTTTTTGATGACCGGTCTTGCTGCTTGCGGATGGCTGCTTGCAGATCAGTGGCTGCTGCGCGCGTAGGGATTGGGGGGCGGGGCTGCAGGGCGGACCGCATTGAAGCCCAGGGCGCCCGAGATCTCCTGCGCGGTGGCCTGGAGCTTGGACAACCAGCTTTCGTCCAGCCGGTCGGCGGGAGCGGAGATGGACAGGCCGGCCACCAGCTTGCCCTGGTCGTCATAGATGCCGGCGGCCATGCAGCGCACACCCAGCTCCAGCTCCTCGTTGTCGCGGGCGACGCCATGGTGGCGTACCTTGTCCAGCTCGTTTTCCATGTCGGCAAGCCGCGTGATGCTGAAGTGCGTCTTGCCGGGAAGGCCGGTTCGTGTGGCGTAGGCGCGCACCTGCTGCGCATCATCGGCCGCCAGAAACAGCTTGCCATTGGATGTGAGGTGCAGCGGCGCATGGCCGCCGATGGCGCGCACCACCTGCATGCCCGAGCGCTCGCTGTAGGCGCGTTCCACATAGACGATTTCATCGCCCTGGCGCACGCTGAGGCTGACCGGCTGCTGGATCTGCTTGTGCAGCTGGCGCATGGGAATCAGGGCCGCTTCGCGCACGCTCAGGCGGGCCTTGACCAGGTTGCCCAGCTCCAGGAAACGCATGCCCAGCCGGTAGCTGCCCGATTCGGGGCGGTCGACAAAGCGGCCGATGGCCAGGTCGTTGAGAATGCGGTGCGTGGTGGAGGGGTGCAGGCCGGTGCGCTCGCTGATCTCCTTGAGCGATACCGCTTCCTCACGCGAGGCCAACACGTCGATCAACGTGAACATGCGTTCCAGGACCTGGACGCTGGGCTTGGGCGAGGCCGCGTTATCGTCTTTTTTCATGAGGCGCAAGGGGATTTCGGGATTCGGTCATTCTAGCGGCGGGCATGGCTTGGCGGCATATGTGCCGCCTGCAAACAGCGGCCATGTGCATAAGAAATGTCGCTGAAAAGGGCGCGGTGGCGCCATATCAGCGTGGGAGCTGATCCACGCGCTGCCAGCGCTCGTCCACGCGCACTTCATGGGGAAGAAAGCGCGCCTTGTAATTCATCTTCCGGCTGTCGGCGATCCAGTAGCCCAGATAGACATAGGGCAGGCTCATGGAGCGTGCCTGATCGATCTGCCACAGCACGTTGAACGTGCCGTAGCTGGCCTGGTCATCGGGCTCGTAGAAGGTGTAGACGGCGGACAGCCCGTCTTCCAGCACATCGAGGATGGAGACCATCTTCAGCCTGCCGGCTGCGCCGTCGGCCGCCGGTGCGCGGAACTCCACAAGCCGTGAGTTGACGCGGCTTTGCAGCAGGAACTGCGTGTACTGGTCCACGCTGTCGTGGTCCATGCCGCCGCCGCTGTGACGGCTTTGCTGGTAGCGCAGGTACAGCTGGTAATGCTCGTTCGAGTAATGCAGGCGCTGGATCGATGCCGTGAGATCGGCGTGGCGCACGGCGGCGCGGCGCTGGCTGCGGTCCGGGCGGAAATCGTGGACCAGGATGCGCATGGGCACGCAGGCCCGGCAACCATCGCAATACGGCCGGTAGGTGAACATTCCGCTGCGGCGAAAACCCAGGGAGACCAGCTCCGAATAGGCGCTGTTCTGGATCAGGTGGCTGGGCGTGGCCACTTGCGAACGCGCCAGCCGGCCATCCAGGTAGCTGCAGGGATAGGCGGCTGTGGCGTAGAACTGCAGGGCCTGCAGCGGAAGATCGTTCGGGTGCGTCATGGTGTGCTGGCGGCAGCCGGTGATGTGCTGCCGGCGTCACCGGACGGCGGCAGCAACTCGTTCCAGTATACGTTTTCGAATTGCCAGTGCATGGGCGACAGCTGGCTTTGCTCTGCCACGGTGCGCAGGAACTGGGAGCGGGGCATCTCGCGCGCGCCCAGCGAAGCCAGGTGCTGCGTGGCCTGCTGGCAATCGATTTGTGCGGCGCCTTGGTGCCGGCACAGCGCCACCAGTGCCGACAGTGCGATCTTGGATGCGTCTGTGGCATGCGCGAACATGGACTCGCCGAATACGGCGCGGCCCAGCGCCACGCAGTACAGGCCGCCCACCAGGCGCCCGTCGATCCAGGTTTCCACGCTGTGGGCTGCACCCTGGCGGTGCAGTTCGGTATAGGCGTCGAGAATTTCCTGCACGATCCAGGTGCCATCCTGATCACGGCGCACCGTTTGGGCGCAGTGCTGCATCACGGCCTCGAAAGCGCTGTCGATGCGGATCTCGCAGCCGGCGGTGGAGCGAAAGCGCTGCAATGTCTTGCGCAGGCTGCGGTGCAGCCGGAACTGCGATGTCTGCAGCACCATGCGTGGATCGGGCGACCACCATAGCGTGGGCTGGCCTTCGCTGAACCAGGGAAAAATGCCCTGGCTGTAGGCGATGCGCAGGTGCGCCGCATCCAGCGTGCCGCCTGCGGCCAGCAGGCCCGGAATCGGGTCGTTGGGGCCCCATGCCGTTTCCACAGGAGGGAAGGCCTGGTGGGGAATGAGCCATGGGAGGGGGTGGGACATGATCGGGTGCGGACTGAAAAATAATGGATTCGTGCTTCTCTGCAGCCGCAGTCTTGCACAAACCATGGTGAAGAGGGTTGCGTGGATGCGAGAGCATCGCCTGGCCGGGGTAAGTGAACCTCCTACGCGGCCTTGTCCCGCCAGGGGACAGCGCCGCCAGGCCGGGTTGGCTATCCTGGGCTTGTCTTCTTGCGGATGCATGGCTTTCGCTGCGAAGACATCGAAGGAGGATGAGCGATGTTTTTCAGCAAAATCTTTGGCGCAAGCCTTGCCGAGCCGCGCTATATCCGTCGCACCCGGGCCTACCTGCAGGAGGCACGCATGGCGATGCTGGAGCACACCATTGCTGCCGAATACTACAAGTCCTCTGCGGACATGTATGCGGAGCGGGCTGCGCGGCTGGAAGAAGAGCTGCGTGCATGGGAAGAGGGCGTGGAGCAAGCGCGCGCTGCGCACGGTGCGCGTCGCGCACATGCCAAGCACGGCAAGCCTGTCACCGTGGAGTCGGCCGCCCCTGCCGCAGCGCCGAGCACGCCGACTGTCGGCATGGTGCGCGCAGCCTGAGCAAACAAAAAAGCCCGCATGCGCTGGCATGCGGGCTTTTCATCTGGCTCCTCAACCTGGGCTCGAACCAGGGACCTACGGATTAACAGTCCGGCGCTCTACCAACTGAGCTATTGAGGAATATGTTGGTGCTGGGCCCTGTGCGATTGCAAGGCCGCTGAAATTTGGCTCCTCAACCTGGGCTCGAACCAGGGACCTACGGATTAACAGTCCGGCGCTCTACCAACTGAGCTATTGAGGAATACGTGTCTATCGACAAAGATCCTGTGCGATTGCAGGGTCTTGAAATTCTTTGGCTCCTCAACCTGGGCTCGAACCAGGGACCTACGGATTAACAGTCCGGCGCTCTACCAACTGAGCTATTGAGGAACAAGACCTAGATTATATGACGTAAAAAACACGTCACAGAAAACTCGGGGAATTTTTTTCAGCAGGCCTGCCGCAGGCCTTCATTCTCAGGGCTCTGGCCTGAACCACAGCCACACCAGCACGCAGCCCATGGACGTCAGCGCCACGGCCTGTACCCAGGCGGGCGGGCGTGTCCACAGCAGTATGACGGCGCACAGGCTCATCATGGCGCTGGCGCTCCATTTGGCGCGCCGGCTCACGCAGCCACCCCGCGCCCAATTGCGCAGCATGGGCCCGAACAGGCGATGGCGCCACAGCCAGGTGTGCATGCGCTGCGAGCTGCGCGCCGCGGCCCATCCGGCCATGAGCACGAACACCGTGGTGGGCAATCCTGGAATGAAGATGCCGGCAATGCCCGTCGCCAGGCTCAGGCAGGCAAACAGCTGCAGCGCCCAGCGCAACGGCGCGGCCGGCATGCGGTGCAGGGGAGGGGGATCATCATCATTGAAGGCCTGCGCCTGCGCCTGCGCCATGCCTGCCTGCGCAGTGGCATCCGGCTGCCGGGCCTGTGCCGCGGGTGTTTGCTGCGCGCCTGTGTCACGGTCCTCTGGGGACGCGGCGGCTGACTCTCTGGCGGTGCTGGGCATGCTGCGATTGTGCCAGCGCGGTGTGGCCATGGCGGCCAAGGGGGCCGAGAGGGGGTGATCGGGGGGGCGAAGCAGGTGGGTGTGGTCAAGGTGCGCGGTGCGCCCGCTATGCTTGGCGACCCGCATTTCCTGCATCACCGTGCACTGCCATGACTGTACGCACCATATTGAAAATGGGTGATCCGCGCCTGCTGCGCGTCGCCCAGCCCGTGACCGAATTCGACACCGACGAACTGCACCTGCTGCTCAGCGACCTGCTGGACACCATGCATGCCGCCAATGGCGCGGGGCTGGCCGCGCCGCAGATTGGCGTGGACCTGCAGATGGTGGTGTTCGGCTCCGGCCTGCCCAATCCGCGCTACCCCGATGCGCCCGTGGTGCCGCGCACCGTGCTCATCAACCCGGTCATCACGCCCATGGGCGAGGAAGAGCAACTGGACTGGGAAGGCTGCCTGTCCGTGCCCGGAATGCGCGGCATGGTGCCGCGCTGGAACCATATCCGCTACACGGGCTTCGACGTGTTTGGCGATGCCATCGACCGCACGGTGGATGGCTTTCATGCGCGTGTGGTCCAGCATGAGTGCGATCACCTTTGGGGAAAGCTCTATCCCATGCGCATGCGTGACTTCAGCCAGTTCGGTTTCACCGATGTGCTGTTCCCTGGCATCAGCGCGGCCGAGGACGACTGAGCGGGCGGGCGCTGCCCGTATTCAAGGATCTTCGGTCAGGTCTTTGTATACAAATCGGTAGACAATTTTTCCATGCTGGCGCCGTACATTGGCACTTCCCGCCAAGGCGGGGATTGTGTGCGTTCGCCCGCCAAGAGCTGCCAAGCAGCCACCGGGCTTCGCGATGCAGGATGCAGGAGAGCGCGGCCTATCGGGTCGGCGGCAAAAGGTGCGCGGGGGCGCGCCTGCCGCCATCCGGCTGCCGCGTACTTGTCCGGCGTTCTGTGAACAAGAGGACAAGGAGACAGCGATGGAAAAAAGTTCTGGCAATGCGCCGGCCCTGGGCGCAGACATCCGCCCGGAGGACGAGCAACTCGGCCTCACGGCCAACACCCTCTATGGTTTGCAGCATGTGCTGACCATGTACGGCGGCATCGTGGCCGTGCCCCTGGTCATGGCCAATGCGGCGGGCATGTCGGCGGCCGACACAGGTCTGCTGATCACGGCCTGCCTTTTCATGGGCGGGCTGGCCACGCTGCTGCAGACGCTGGGCATTCCGTTCTTCGGCTCGCGCCTGCCGCTGGTGCAGGGCGTGTCCTTCTCGGGCGTGGCCACCATGGTCAGCATCCTACATACGGGCGGCGGCATGCAGGGGGTGCTGGGCGCTGTGCTCTTTGCCTCGGTGTTCGGCCTGATCATTGCGCCCATCTTCTCCAAGCTCACGCGCTTTTTTCCTCCGCTGGTCAATGGCTGCGTGATCACCATCATCGGCCTGTCGCTGATGCCGGTGGCCGCCCACTGGGCCATGGGTGGCAATCCCCAGGCGGCCGACTACGGAAGCATGGGCAACATCGGCCTGGCCGGGCTGTCCCTGGTCATCGTGCTGGCGCTGAGCAAGCTGGGCAACGCCATGATCTCGCGCCTGTCCATCCTGCTGGCCATCGTCATCGGCACGGCGGTGGCGGCCATGATCGGCAAGTCCGACTTTTCCGAGGTGGGCAGCGGTGCGTGGTTCGCCGTGCCCATGCCGCTGCACTTCGGCTGGCCGACCTTCAGCCTGGCGGCGACGCTTTCCATGTCCATCGTGATCCTGGTGACCTTGGTGGAGACCTCGGCCGACATCCTGGCCGTGGGCGACATCGTGGGCACCCGCGTGGATTCGCGCCGCCTGGCCGACGGCCTGCGTGCCGACATGCTGTCCAGCGTGGTGGCCCCGTTCTTCGGTTCGTTCACGCAGAGCGCCTTTGCCCAGAACGTGGGCCTGGTCGCGGTCACGGGCATCAAGAGCCGCTATGTGGTGGCCTTCAGCGGGCTGATCCTGATCGCCTTCGGACTGCTGCCCATCATGGGGCGCATCGTGGCCTGCGTGCCGCCCTCGGTGCTGGGCGGCGCGGGCCTGGTGCTCTTTGGCACGGTGGCAGCCAGCGGCATCCGCACGCTGGCCAAGGTGGACTATCACAACAACATGAACCTGATCATCGTGGCGGCGTCCATCGGCATGGGCGTGCTGCCCATGGTCAAGCCGGACTTCTATCACCACTTCCCGGACTGGTTCGCCACCATGTTCCATTCGGGCATCAGCTCCACTGCGGTGACCGTGCTGCTGCTGAACCTGGTCTTCAATCACTTCAAGCAGGGCAACCCCGAAGAGCCATCGGTGTTCGGCGCCGGATCGGAGCGCGTGCTCAGCGAGGCTGTGCTGTCTGCCCTGGCCGATGGCGACCGGGTGGTCGACGGCAAGCTCTATGACCGCGAGGGCAAGCAAGTGGCCACGGTGTCGGCGCCTGCGTCCGCCATGCACTGATGGCTGCATCCCCGCCTGCCAGCGCATGAACCCGACGAGCCCGCCCTGCACAACAGGGCGGGCTTTTTTTGCGCAATCGGCTCAGACTGCCAGGGCCTGCAAAAGCTCGGTCTCTATGAGCAGCTGGCGCTGGTTGTTCTGCAGCTCCGCACCCTCGATGAGGAAGCTGTCCTCCACGCGCTCGCCCAGCGTGCTGACCTTGGCCAACTGCACGCTCAGGTGGTGCTGGGCCAGGATGCGCGCCACGGTGTAGAGCAGGCCGGCGCGGTCCGTGGCCGAGATGGACAGCAGCCAGTGCTGGGCCTTGTCGTCGGGTCGCAGCGTGACGCGCGGCGCGAAGGGGAAGCTCTTGACGCGGCGCGACAGGCGCCGGGGCGAGGGCTCGCGCAGCGGTCCGCCCTCCATCAAGGCGGCGACCAGGTCGTTCTCGACCATGTGCATGAGTTCGCGGTACTGCTCCTGCATGGCGGGCGCCACCACCTGGAAGGTGTCCAGCGCATAGCTGTTGTGGGCCGTGTGCACGCGCGCATCCAGGATGGAAAACGCTGCGCGGTCGAAGTAGCCGCAGATGCGCGCGAACAGATCGGGCTGGTCGGGTGCGTAGACCAGCACCTGCAGGCCCTCGCCCGCCAGTGAGCGGCGCGCACGCACCACGGGGCGGGTGGTGCCCACGTGGCGCGACAGGTGGCGTGTGTGCCAGGCGATGTCGGCGGCCTCATGGCGCATGAAGTAGTCCACGCCCAGCGTGTCCCAGAGCTTCTTGTGGGACTCGAAGGGCTGGGCCGTCAGCGCCAGCTGCACCAGAGCCTCGCGCCGGCGCGCCTCGATCTCGGCGGCCGCGTCGGGCGCGCGGCCACCCATTACGCGCAGGGTCAGGCGATAGGTGTCCTCCAGCAGCTTGCCCTTCCAGGCGCTCCACACCTTGGGGCTGGTGCCACGGATGTCGGCCACGGTGAGCAGGTACAGCGCCGTGAGGTTGCGTTCGTTGCCCACGCGCTCGGCAAAGGCCTGGATCACTTCGGGATCCGACAGATCCTGCTTTTGCGCGACCTGGCTCATGGTCAGGTGCTCGCGCACGAGGAACTCGATCAGCTCGGCGTCGGCGCGCGCAATGCCGTGGGCACGGCAAAAGCGCTTGGCCTCCACGGCGCCGATGATGGAGTGGTCGCCGCCGCGGCCCTTGCCGATGTCGTGGAACAGCGCGGCCACGTACAGCAGCCAGGGCTTGTCCCAGCCGCTGGCCAGCTGGGAGCAGAACGGGTACTCATGCGCATGCTCGGCCATGAAAAAGCGCCGCACATTGCGCAGCACCATGAGAATGTGCTGGTCCACCGTGTAGACGTGGAACAGGTCGTGCTGCATCTGGCCCACGATGCGCCGGAAGGGCCACAGGTAGCGCCCCAGCACCGAGGTCTGGTTCATCAGCCGCATGGCATGCGTGATGCCGCTGGGCTGCTGCAGGATCTTCATGAACGTGGCGCGGTTGACCGGGTCGCGCCGGAAGGCCGCATCCATCAGGTCACGCGCGCCGTACAGCGCGCGCAGCGTGCGTGCCGACAGGTCGGTGAGGCCCACATGGGTCTCGTACATCAGGAAGGTTTCGAGGATGGCATGCGGCTCGCGCTCGTACAGATCGTCGCTGGCCACTTCGATGGTGCCGGCCTTCTCGTAGAAGCGGGAGTTCAGCCGGATCCGCGGCGTGGGGCGTGGGTTCAGGCGCTCCTCGATGTTCAGGCGCAGGATCTGGCACAGCTGGGTCACGGCCTTGGCTGCCCAGTAGTAGTGGCGCATCAGCGTCTCGCTGGCGCGCATGGCCAGCTTGCGGCCCTCGGCCGAGGTGGAGCGGTAGCCAAAGGCCTCGGCCACGGCGGTCTGCTGGTCGAAGACCAGGCGGTCCTCGTGCCGGCCCGCCACGGCGTGCAGGCGCGCGCGTATCAGGCTGAGCATGGCCTCGTTGTCTTCGAGCTGCTGGCGCTCGAAATCGGTGATCAGTCCCTTTTCCGCCAGGGCCTGCCAGCTGTGGCCCAGGCCTGCGGCGCGGGCCAGCCAGATCATGGTGTGCAGATCGCGCAGGCCGCCGGGCGATTCCTTGCAGTTGGGCTCCAGCGAGTAGGGCGTGCTCTCGTACTTGTTGTGGCGCTGGCGCATTTCCAGCAGCTTGCCGGACAGAAAGGCGCGCGCATTCATCTGTGCCTGGTAGCGCTGCTGGAACTCGCCGAACAGCGGCTCGTTTCCGCAGATGCGGCGCGACTCCAGCAAGGCGGTCTGCACGGTGAGGTCACGCCCGGACTCTTGCAGGCATTCGGCCAGCGTGCGCACGCTGGAGCCGATCTCCAGGCCCGCGTCCCAGCAGCTGCCGATGAACTTTTCTATGCGCGAGGTCAGCTCCGGGGCTGCCGTGCCGGTGGCCGGCAGCAGCACCAGCACGTCGATGTCGGAGTAGGGAAACAGCTGGGCGCGGCCATAGCCTCCCACGGCGGCCAGGCAGGCCTCGGCAGGCATGCCGGCGCGGTGCCACAGCGCGCGCAGCAGCGTGTCGGCCAGATCGCTCAGGTGCTGCAGCACCAGGCGCACGCCGCGCCGGCCCATGGTGGGCGCCAGCAGCGAGCCTATCCAGCGTCCGCGATCGAGGGCGTACTGCGCGCGCAACTGCTCCAGCGAATCCGGGGCTGCGGGCGCAGAGTTGGAAGGAGTGTGGTCAGTGATCTGTTTCATGCGCGGCCAGGGCAGGGGAGGCGCCTGGAGCGGGTGCCCTGGGCGCAGTGCCATTTTGCCTGCGCATCACGCAAGAAACATGCCGAGCCTCAGCAGCTCGTGGCAGTCACGAAGGGCGGGAGCGCGGGCGAGCCGGCCGACAGGGTCATGACTTCGTAGCCCGTCTTGGTCACCACCAGGGTGTGTTCCCACTGGGCCGAGAGGCTGTGGTCCTTGGTCACGATGGTCCAGCCGTCCTTGCCCAGTTCCTTGATCTCGCGCCTGCCCAGGTTGAGCATGGGCTCGACGGTGAAGACCATGCCCTCTTCGAGAACGGTGCCCGTTCCGGGGCGGCCATAGTGCAGGATCTGGGGCTCTTCGTGGAACTTCTGGCCGATGCCGTGGCCGCAGAACTCGCGCACCACCGACAGGCCGTGGCCTTCGGCAAAGGTCTGGATGGCGTTGCCGATGTCGCCCAGCGTGGCGCCGGGCCTGACCTGCTGGATGCCCAGCCACATGGCGTCGAAGGTCAGCGCCGACAGGCGCTTGGCCGCGATGGAGCACTCGCCGATCAGGAACATGCGGCTGTTGTCGCCGTACCAGCCGTCCTTGGTGATGACCGTGACATCCACATTGACGATGTCGCCCTTCTTGAGCGGCTTGTCGTTGGGGATGCCGTGGCAGACCACATGGTTGACCGAGGTGCACAGGTGCCCGGGATAGGGCGGGTAGCCAGGCGGCTGGTAGCCGATGGTGGCGGAGACCGTGCCCTGCTGCGCCATGCATTCGGCGCCCAGCCGGTCGATCTCGGCCGTGGTGATGCCGGGCTTGATGTGGGGGGTGATGTAGTCCAGCACTTCCGAAGCCAGGCGGCATGCCACGCGCATGGCTGCGATGTCTTCGGCGCTCTTGATGGTGATGCTCATGCCCGCAATTATCCCATTGCGCCTTTGGACGTGCAGGGGTAAGGGGCGGCTGTCGCCACCGGGACGGCGCAGCCCGGTAAAATGGCGGCCTCACCGATTCAGCGCCTTGCGGCCTGCCCCCAGCCGGGCGGGGCCGCAGGGCGCTTTTCACAAGCCTCCTCACCCAACAGGCCGCCACGTGACCTTGCATCTGACACAGTTCGAGGGTGGAAACGCTCTCAGCTCGTTCCGCGCCCAGCAGCTTCTGACCGACCTGGTCGCCATCCATCCCAAAATCACCGGCATTGCCGCGCGCTTCGTGCACCTGGTGGCCACGGACGCCGCACCCACGCCCGCATTGCAAGAGCGCCTCCAGGCGCTCTTGACCTATGGAGATCCCTACGAAGGCCCGCAAGGCCCGGCCGATGGCACCGCCCTGGTGGTCACCCCGCGCCTGGGCACGATCTCGCCCTGGGCCTCCAAGGCCACCGATATCGCGCGCAACTGCGGCCTTGAAGTCTTCCGCGTCGAGCGCATCACCGAGTACCGCGTGGTCCTCAAGAGCGGCCTGCTCGGTGGCAAGCCCGAGCTGTCGGCCGAGCAGACCGCGCAGATCGCGGCCCTGCTGCACGACCGCATGACCGAATCGGTCTTCGCCACGCGCGCCGAGGCCGAGCAGCTGTTCTCCGCCCTGGAAGCCGCTCCCATGGAGTTCGTCGATGTGCTGGGCGGCGGCCGCGCGGCGCTGGAGACTGCCAACCGCCAATGGGGCCTGGCCCTGGCCGACGACGAGATCGACTACCTGGTCGACGCCTTCAAGGGCCTGCAGCGCAATCCCACGGACGTGGAGCTGATGATGTTCGCGCAGGCCAACAGCGAGCACTGCCGCCACAAGATCTTCAACGCCCAGTTCACCATTGACGGCGTGGCCCAGGACAAGAGCCTGTTCGGCATGATCCGCAACACGCACCAGGTCTCGCCCCAGCACACGGTGGTGGCCTACTCGGACAACGCCTCCATCATGGAAGGCCATGAGGTCGAGCGCTTCGTCGCCACCTTCGAGGCGGCCCTGGACAAGATCAAGGCGCCCAGCTACCAGAAGAAGAAGGCCGTCAACCACGTCCTCATGAAGGTGGAGACGCACAACCACCCCACGGCCATCTCCCCCTTCCCCGGCGCATCGACTGGCGCGGGCGGCGAGATTCGCGACGAGGGCGCCACGGGCCGCGGCTCCAAGCCCAAGGCCGGCCTGTCGGGCTTCACGGTCTCCAAGCTGTGGGGCAGCGAAGTGGGCAAGCCCGAGCACATCGCCAGCCCGCTGCAGATCATGATCGAGGGCCCGCTCGGTGGCGCGGCCTTCAACAACGAGTTCGGCCGTCCCAACCTGACCGGCTATTTCCGCGAGTACGAGCAGCAGGTCGGCGTGGGTGCCGATGCCGTGATGCGCGGCTACCACAAGCCCATCATGATCGCGGGCGGCCTGGGCGTGATCGACTCCGAGCTGACGCGCAAGATCGAGTTCCCCGCCGGCACCCTGCTGATCCAGCTGGGCGGCCCCGGCATGCGCATCGGCATGGGCGGCGGCGCTGCCAGCTCCATGGCCAGCGGCACGAACGCGGCCGAGCTGGACTTCGACTCCGTGCAGCGCGGCAACCCCGAGATCGAGCGCCGCGCCCAGGAAGTCATCAACCACTGCTGGGCCCAGGGTGACAAGAACCCCATCCTGGCCATCCACGACGTGGGTGCCGGCGGCCTGTCCAATGCCTTCCCCGAGCTGACCAACGATGCGGGCCGTGGCGCGCGCTTCGACCTGCGCGCCGTCAACCTGGAGGAATCCGGCCTGGCGCCCAAGGAAATCTGGTCCAACGAAAGCCAGGAGCGCTATGTGCTGGCCATCGCGCCCGAATCGCTGGCCGAATTCACGGCCTTCTGCGAGCGCGAGCGCTGTCCGTTTGCCGTGATCGGCACGGCCACCGAGGAGCGCCAGCTGGTGCTGGAGGACACGGCCGTGGCCTCGGGCGACCAGAAGTTCCCCGTGGACATGCCCATGAACGTGCTGCTGGGCAAGCCGCCCAAGATGCACCGCGACGTGGCCACCGTGCAGCGGGAGCTGCCCCCCATGGACCTGACCGGCGTGCCCCTGGAAAAGGCCGTGATCGACGTGCTGGCCCACCCCACCGTGGCCTCCAAGCGCTTCCTGATCACCATCGGCGACCGCGCCGTGGGTGGCCTGACCCACCGCGACCAGATGGTCGGCCCCTGGCAGGTGCCCGTGGCCGACGTGGCCGTCACGCTGGCCGATTTCCAGGGCTTCAAGGGCGAGGCCATGGCCATGGGCGAGCGCACGCCGCTGGCGGCTATCAACGCGCCGGCGTCGGGCCGCATGGCCGTGGCCGAGGCCATCACCAACATGCTGGCCGCGCCCATCGAACTGTCCAGGGTCAAGATGTCGGCCAACTGGATGGCGGCCTGCGGGGAGCCCGGCGAAGACGCGGCGCTCTACGCCACCGTCAAGGCCGTGGGCATGGAGCTGTGCCCGCAGCTGGACATCTCGATTCCCGTGGGCAAGGACAGCCTGTCCATGCGCACCCAGTGGAACGAGGGCGGCCAGGTCAAGAAGGTGACCTCGCCGGTCAGCCTGATCATCACGGGCTTTGCCTCCATCGACGATGTGCGCGGCACGCTCACGCCCCAGCTGGACGCCTCGGAAGACGACAGCACCCTGGTGCTGGTGGACCTGGGCCGCGGCAAGATGCGCATGGGCGGCTCCATCCTGGGCCAGGTGCTGGGCCAGACCGGCAACGAGACGCCCGACCTCGATGACGCCAAGGACCTGATTGCCCTGGTCGATGCCGTCAACGACCTGCGCGCCAAGGGCCAGATCCTGGCCTACCACGACAAGGGCGACGGCGGCCTGCTGGCCACCGTGGCCGAGATGGCCTTTGCCGGCCATGTGGGCGTGGCCATCAACGTGGACATGCTGGTCACCGAAGGCGACGGCATCAGCGACAGCCGCATGGACTCGGGCGAAGGCAAGAACTGGGCCTCCCAGATCAGCGGCCGCCGCGACGATATGACGCTGCGCGCGCTGTTCAACGAAGAGCTGGGCGCCGTGCTGCAGATCCGCACGGCCGACCGCGCCGCCGTGCTGCAGACCCTGCGCGAGCATGGCCTGTCCACCTGCAGCCACATCATCGGCAAGACGCGTCCTGCCTCCTCCAAGGTCGATGCGGGCAAGGGCGAGCTGCAGGTCTGGCGCGATGCCAAGTCCGTCTTCGGCGCCTCGCTCAGCGACCTGCATCAGGTCTGGGATGCCGTCAGCTGGAAGATTGCCCAGCAGCGCGACAACCCGGCCTGCGCCGACAGCGAGCACGCCGCAGCCGGCGAGCCTGCCGACCCGGGCATGCACCTGCACCTGACGTTCGACCCGGCCGAGAACCCGGCCGCACCCTTCCTGAACCTGGGCGCGCGGCCCCGCGTGGCTGTGCTGCGCGAGCAGGGCGTGAACTCCCATGTGGAAATGGCCTACGCCTTCACCGAGGCCGGCTTCGACGCCGTGGACGTGCACATGACCGACCTGCAAAGCGGCCGCGCGCAGCTGCAGGACTTCGCCGGCGTGGTGGCCTGCGGCGGCTTCAGCTACGGCGACACGCTGGGCGCCGGCATCGGCTGGGCGCGCTCCATCACCTTCAACGACAGCCTGTCCGCGCAGTTCCAGCAGTTCTTCGGCCGCAGCGACACCTTCGGCCTGGGCGTGTGCAATGGCTGCCAGATGTTTGCCGAACTGGCCGATATCATTCCCGGCGCCCAGGACTGGCCGCGTTTCACGCAGAACCAGAGCAACCGCTTCGAGGCGCGCCTGTCCATGGTGGAAGTGCTGGAGTCGCCCAGCCTGTTCCTGCAGGGCATGGCCGGCAGCCGCCTGCCCATCGCCGTGGCCCACGGCGAAGGCTTTGCCAACTTCCGCTTCCGCGGCAATGCGGACAAGGCCATCGCCTCCATGCGCTATGTGGACAACCACGGCAAGGCCACCGAGCAGTACCCGTTCAATCCCAACGGATCGGCCGGCGGCCTGACGGCAGTGACCACGGCCGATGGCCGCTTCACGGCCATGATGCCCCACCCCGAGCGCGTGTTCCGCAACGTGCAGATGAGCTGGACCAACGGCGACAAGTCGGAATTCAGCCCCTGGATGCGCGTGTGGCGCAACGCCCGCAAGTGGCTGGGCTGATGCACTGAGCGACGCTGCAAAGCAGACAAAGGCCCTTCGGGGCCTTTGTTTTTTTGCGCCTGTACTTACTGCTCCAGCATCTGTCCCGTGCGCGCGCGGGCCTGCTGGACCAGGGTGGAGATCAGCACCGTCTCGGGGAGGTTGTGCCAGTAGCGGCGCGGCATCTCGCGCAGCATGGCCTGCTCCTTCAGGCGCGCGGGGTTGAAGGTGCTGGCGTAGTAGGTCAGCCACAGGGCCTCGCCCGCGTCGGCTGGCGGGGCATCGCTGCGGCGTGCGCCGGGCGCCAGGCGCAGCGCATGGCCGTCCCAGTGCACGCTGCACTGCGGCGTGAGGATGGCCCAGTGCATGTTGGCAAAGCGCTTGCAGAAGAAGGGTGCCGCCGCGCGCACGATGTGGTGCTCGGGCTCGAACCAGGCGATGTGCAGCTCGGGCAGGTCCGGTCGCTGTGTCGTCCGAAAGCGCACGAAGGCGTGCATCTTGTGGATCTCGCGCGAGACGGGGCGGGCCAGGGCCTCGATGGCGCGCCAGTCCGCATCCAGCGCATCCAGCCGCAGTTCGGGCCGGGCCTGCATGCGCGCCAGCCAGCGGTGGCACAGCTCGAAGCGGCCTGCCGCGCGGTGCATGCAGGCATGGCGCAGGGCGGACATCTGGGTGTCCGACAGGGACAGCCCTGCCTCGCCGGGGCCGGCCAGCCCGGCAAGCGCCGAGGCGGGCATGGCCTGCTGCGGCGCGCTGGAAAACAGGTCCACCCCCGCGCCGAGTGGCTGCGCACTCGGCGTGTCGGGCCACCGCCAGCGCACCAGGGCGGGGTCGGCGCCATGGGCCAGCAGCGCCCTGCAGGCTGCGCGAAAGCCGGGCCAGTCGTCGGGGCTGTCGAGTTCGATGGTGAGGGCCTGTCCGTGCATGGCGTGCTCCAGGTTCTAGAACAGGCTGGCCTGCAGTGCGCTTTGCACGCGCATGCCGCTGTGCCGCGCCTGGGCCTGGCTGGCCTGCGACTGCGCGATCAGCCGCGTGCGCAGCGCGGCCGAGTCGGTCTCGCCCAGCAGGGGGCGGTGGCCGTCGATCAGCACGAAGGGCAGGGCCTTTTGCACGGGGGCGCGCAGCCGCAGCAGGTCGTCCAGCCGCAGCCGGCGCACGCGGCGCGCCGCCAGCAGGCGCTCCACCGTCTGCGTGCCCAGGCCCGGCACGCGCAGCAGCAGGCTGCGCGGCGCACGGTTGAGGTCCACGGGGAACTGCTGGCGGTTGGCCAGTGCCCAGGCCAGCTTGGGGTCGATCTCCAGGTCCAGCATGCCGTGGCGGCTGGCCGCCGCGATCTCGCCCGCCCCGTAGCCGTAAAAGCGCATGAGCCAGTCGGCCTGGTAGAGCCGGTGCTCGCGCATGAGGGGCGGCGCCTGCGGCGGCAGGTCGCGCGAGGCATCGGGAATGGGGCTGAAGGCCGAGTAGTACACGCGGCGCAGGCCGTAGCCCGCATACAGCGTATGGCTGGATTCGAGGATGTCGGCATCGGTTGCGCGGTCGGCGCCCACGATCATCTGCGTGCTCTGCCCGCCCGGCGCGAAGCGCGGCACGGCGGCGCGCTGCGCGGGCGCGCCGGGCAGGGACTGCGCCTGGCGCTGCTCGCGCGTGGCCGCGCGCCAGGCCTGCACATGCCGGTCCACGCCCTGCATGGCCTGGCGTATGCGCCGGCCGTCCTTTTCAGGCGCGAACTGCGCCAGGCCGCTGGCCGTGGGCAGTTCCACATTGATGCTCAGGCGGTCGGCATGGCGGCCTGCCTGGGCCAGCAATTCAGGGGCGGCATCCGGGATGGTCTTGAGGTGGATGTAGCCGCGAAAGTCATGCTCCTCGCGCAGGCGGCGGGCCACTTCCACCAGCTGCTCCATGGTGTAGTCGCTGGAGCGGATGATGCCGCTGGACAGGAACAGCCCCTCGATGCAGTTGCGCCGGTAGAAGTCCAGCGTCAGCTGCACCACCTCGGCCACCGTGAAGCGGGCGCGCTGCACGTTGGAGCTCTTGCGGTTGATGCAGTAGCGGCAGTCGAAGATGCAGACATTGGTCAGCAGGATCTTGAGCAGCGAGATGCAGCGCCCGTCGGGCGCATAGCTGTGGCAGATGCCCATGCCGGTGACCGAGCCCATGCCCTTGCCGTCCAGCGAGTCGCGCCCCTGCGATCCGCTGGAGGCACAACTGGCGTCGTACTTGGCGGCGTCGGCGAGGATGAAAAGTTTGCGTTGCAGCTCCATGGCTGTATGAATATACAGTATATTTGCCTGGCACATCCGGTTTTTCGAGAGCCCATCCCCCAGCCAGGGTCTGGTCCGGCCTTGCCTGGCTCCGGTTTGAACGCACTGTCGGGCTATCGCAATGGCCAGCGGATTGCAATGGTTGCCAGTGCAATGGAATGAAACCGTTTTCAGTGCGGAATGAGTGCTTGCTTTCAATGGGTGGCGATGTGCATCGCAGGAAATGGTGAATGCGTGTTTCCTGCGTCTTTTTGCAATGTCTGAAGGCTGGTACGGCTTGGTGTCATCAATGCATGCGCTGATATAGCGCAGCTGGCTGCGCGCCATGGGGTTCCCGGTTCATGGGAGAGAGGTTTGACGTTGTTGTGATTTGTTTCAAATTGCCGATAACTATTGCTGATAGGCTTTCGGGCTTGCCGGGCGCGGTCGTTTCTTCATTCAATGCGCCTGGCGATGACAAACACTTGGAGAGGGAGCTTCGGTGTCGCGTGTATTAGGAACAGAGAGCGAAGTGCTGGCGCTATCGCCGGACGCTTCCTCCAGCAAGGCCGCCAAGGGGCTGCAATCGCCCGCCAAATGGCCCACCATGGGTGCCAACGATGTGGCGGTGTGGGGCGAGTGCCAGGGCAGCGGCAGCAAGCCCTACCAGACCCAGGTGGACCTGTCGGGACCTTCCTTCAAATGCTCTTGCCCCAGCCGCAAGTTCCCCTGCAAGCATGGGCTGGCGCTGATGCTGATGCGTGCGGGCGGCCAGGTCACCGAGGGCGGCGATCCACCGGCCTGGGTGCAGACCTGGCTGGACAGCCGCCAGGAAAAGGCCGAGAAGAAGGAGGCCAAGGCAGCCGCCGCGGCGGCCGAGCCGCCACCCGATCCCGAGGTTGCGGCCAGGCAGCAGGCCAGGCGCGAAGACAAGCGCTGGGACAAGGTCGAGGCGGGCCTGCAGGAACTGTCGCTGTGGATGCAGGACATGGTGCGCGCGGGCCTGGCCAACCAGGCCGGCGACTCCCAGATGCGCCAGCGCTGGAACACCATGGCCGCGCGCATGGTCGATGCGCAGGCCACGGGCATGGCGGCACGCATCAAGGACTGCCGGGATCTGGTGGACAGCCACCGCGACTGGCCGCGCGACATGCTGGTGCAGCTGGGCCACTGGCAGCTGATCATCGACGCCGTGCGCCGCCGCGAATCGCTGAGCCCCGAGGTCAAGGCCGACGTGATGGCCGCGCTGGGCTGGCCCATGGACAAGGCCGAAGTGCAGGCCCGCGGCCAACTGGTCGAGGACGAATGGCTGGTGGCCGGCCTGCGCATGATCGAGCGCGAAGGCCGGCTCATGGAGCGCCGCGTCTGGCTGCACGGGCAGCGCACGGGCCGCATGGCCCTGGTGCTGGACTATGCGCAGGGCGGGCGCGGCTTCGAATCGGCCTGGGTGCCTGGCCATCGCTACGGTTGCGCGCTGAATTTCTACCCGGGCCATGCGCCGCTGCGCGCCATTGCCGCCAACGGCAACGGGCCTGCGCTGCCTGCCGAGGGCGCCAGCCCGCTGGACACCTCGGCCGTGGGCGACGTCCTGCAGCAGATGGGCCGGCGCATTGCCGCCAACCCGCTGCAGGCCACGCAGCCGCTGTGCCAGGACGGGTTGCGTTTGGTGCCTGCCCAGGGCCAATGGTTTGCGGCCTGGCCCGATGCGCCGGGCGCATCGGCGGCTGCGCCCGGCGTGTCTGCTGACGGCACTGCCGCGTCTGTGCAACCCGTTCCCGTGGCCATTGACGATTCCGAAGCCTGGCGCCTGCTGGCGCTCAGCGGCGGCGCGCCCATGCAGCTGTTTGGCGAATGGGAGCCCGGCCCGGCCGTGGGCCGCTGGCGCCTGCTGAGCGCCTGGCAGGCCCGCGAGGGCGAAAGCGCCCGGCAATGTATCTGGCAGAACCAGGGTGAACCGGTATGAGCAACACACAACTTTGGACTGCGCTGCAGCAATCGGCCATGGTCGGCTCGGACCGGCTGGCCGTGCCGCCTGCGCTGGCTTCGGGCGTTGATCCGTCTGCCCCGTGGTCGCAGCAGGCCGTGCAGGCCGCGCTGCTGCCCCGGGCGGACCTGCCCGGCGACTCGCCCGCCCAGCAACTGCTGCGCGCCAGCGCCGTGGCGGCCGTGTTCGAGCGCGCAGGCTGGCAGCCCGGCGCGCAGGTGCGCCTGCCGGCACCGCTGGCCGTGCCGGCCGCGGCACCTGCAGAATCGCGCCCCGCGCCTGCCGATGCTCGCCTGCAGACCCTGATGGGTGACGTGCTCAAGGACGGGCCGTTCGAGCTGCAGGCCTCCATGCTGCGCACCCTGGACCAGGCGGGCCAGCGCCTGCCCCATGACCTGCTGGTGCCTGCGCTGGAGCAGGGCCGCCAGTCCGTGGAGCTGCGCCAGTGGCTGGCCCCGGTGCTGGGCGAGCGCGGGCGCTGGCTGGGCGCGCTCAATCCGCAATGGAGCTATGCCAGCGGCGTGGAGGAAACCGCCGACCCCGAACTGGTCTGGCAGGAGGGCTCGGTCGAGCAGCGCGTGGCCCTGCTGCGCAGCGAGCGCGCGGCCGATGCCGCCCAGGCCCGTGCGCGGCTGGAAGGCAGCCTGAAGGAGCTGGGCGCCAAGGAGCGCCTGCCCATGGTCCAGGCACTGACCGTGGGGCTGGGCATGGACGACGAGCCGCTGCTCGAAAAACTGCTGTCCGACCGCAGCAAGGAAATCCGCGAGAACGCCGCGCAAATGCTCTCGTGCCTGCCGGACAGCGCGCACAGCCAGCGCGTCATGGGCTGGATGCAGTCCATGCTGCAGCAGGACGACAAGGGCCAGTGGATCGTGGAGCCTCCCGAGGAAGGCCTCAAGGAATGGGAGCGCGACGGCATCACGCTCAAGCCCGATGCCTACTTCCGTGGCGGCAAGAAGGCCTGGCTGCTGGAGCAGATGGTGCAGCTCACCCCGGTGTCCTTCTGGACCCGGGCCCTGGGCCTGACGCCCCTGGAAGTGATGGAGTGGAGCCGGCGCAGCGACTGGAAATCCTCGCTGCGCCAGGGCTGGGTGCGGGCCCTGCAGTACCAGCTGGACGTGGAATGGATCGATGCCGCCCAGGCCCTGGGCCGCGACATGCGCCACGATGCGCTGCTGCCCGCCCTCATGGCCCGGCTGTCCCCCGAAGAACGCGAGTCCCGCTGGATTGCACAGTTCGAGCGCGACAGGCACAAGCTCATCGACGCCATCGAGGGCATGTCCCAGTCGCTGGGCGGTGCCGAACTGCTCTCGCCCGCGCTGTCGGCGCGGCTGACCGAGGCACTGCATGTGGCCGTGGGCGGCAAGCAGATCACGGGCAACTGGCACAGCTACCGCGCCGACCAGGCCCTGCTGTCCTGCGCGCGCATGCTGGACGTGACCGCGCTGGAGCGCTTTGCCGAGCTGTGGCGCAAGCCCTTGGTGCTGGATGCACAGGTCGAGCCCGCGCCGGAGCCCCCGGCCGAGCCTGTTGCAGAGACCGCAGCCGCTTCGGCATCTGCAGCAACAGCCGCCCCGGCCATTCCCCTCACGCCCCAGCAGCAGGCGCGCCTCGAACGCAGCCGCGCGCGGCCCTGGGACGAGGAGCGCATGCGCGGCCACCTGGAGCGCATCGTCGAGCTGCGCCTGGGCCTGCACCAGGCCTTCATCGCACTGCGCGGCCAGGCCTGAGGCCGGGCCCGCTTTGCCACCCACCCCCTACCGAATCCCATTCCCATCCCTTTCCGGAAGCACACCATGAGCCAAGTCCTGCGCCAGCATGCCGAACAGCAATTCGCCGAAGAACTCGAAGCCCTGCGCAAGGTGGACGACCGTCCGCGTCCGCCCAACTGGAAGCTGTCGCCCTGGGCCGTGCTCCAGTACCTCATGGGCGGCAAGCTCGGCAACGGCTTCGAGGTCAGCCCCAAGTACATCGGCAATCCGCGCCTGATGGAAATCGCCGTCTCCACCCTGGCCACCGACCGCGCCCTGCTGCTGTACGGCGTGCCGGGCACGGCCAAGTCCTGGGTGTCCGAGCACCTGTCGGCCGCCGTCAGCGGCGACTCCACCATGCTGGTGCAGGGCACGGCCGGCACCAGCGAGGAGCAGCTGCGCTACGGCTGGAACTACGCGCAGCTGCTGGCCCATGGCCCGTCCGAGAAGGCGCTGATTCCCAGCCCCCTGGTCAACGCCATGAAGCTGGGCAAGATCGCCCGCATCGAAGAGCTGACCCGCATCCCGGCCGACGTGCAGGACACGCTGATCACCGTGCTGTCCGAAAAGACACTGCCCGTGCCCGAGCTGGGCACCGAGGTGCAGGCCGTGCAGGGCTTCTCGGTCATCGCCACGGCCAACAACCGCGACAAGGGCGTGAACGAGCTGTCCAGCGCGCTCAAGCGCCGCTTCAACACCGTGGTCCTGCCCGTGCCGGCATCGCAGGACGAGGAAGTGCAGATCGTCACCAAGCGCGTGGCCGAGCAGGGCCGCGCCCTGGCCCTGCCCGCCGAGCCGCCGGCCCTGCAGGAAGTGCGCCGCGTGGTGCAGATCTTCCGTGAGCTGCGCAACGGCCAGACCGAGGACGGCAAGACCGTGCGCGTGAAGTCGCCCAGCAGCACGCTGTCCACGGCCGAGGCCATCTCGGTCATCAACAGCGGCATGGCGCTGGCCGGGCATTTCGGCGACGGCGTGCTGCGCGCGGGCGATGTGGCCTCGGGCCTGCTGGGCGCCGTGATCAAGGACCCGGTGCAGGACAGCGTGGTCTGGAAGGAATACCTGGAGACCGTGGTCAAGGAGCGCAGCGACTGGAAGGACCTGTACCGCGCCTGCCGCGAGCAGCTCTGAAGCCCGCACTCCCGCTCCGCTGACCGACCGCATCTTCTGCGCATCTCCTGCGCACTTCCCGTATGGCCACCTCTGCCAATCCGCTTCATTTCTTCGGCATCCGCCACCATGGCCCGGGCTGCGCGCGCAGCCTGCTGCAGGCCCTGGAGCAGCTGCAGCCCGACTGCCTGCTGGTCGAAGGCCCGCCCGAGGGCGAGTCCCTGCTGCCCATGCTCCAGCATGCCGACCTGCAGCCGCCCGTGGCCATGCTGGTCTATGTGCAGGACAGCCCGGCCCATGCCGCCTTCTATCCCTACGCCGAGTTCTCGCCCGAATGGCAGGCCCTGCAATGGGCGGCGCGCCAGGGCGTGGCCACGCGCTTCATCGACCTGCCCCAGACCCACCGCATGGCGCTGGACATGGCCGAGCAGGAGCGGCGCCGGGCCGAGGCGGCGGCAGCAGATGCAGGTGATGCGGGCGAGGATGCGGGCGATGAAGGCCAGGATGCCGACACCGGCTCCGATTCCGGCGCCGCTGCGGCAGACGGCGGCCAGCTCCAGAGCAATGCCGCCGAGGCCCTGGACCGCGACGACACCACGCAGTCCGTGCCGGCTGCCGACCTCGCCGTCGATCCCTCGGACCCCGGCAGGCGGGACTGGCGCGATCCGCTGGACCTGCTGGCCGAGGCCGCAGGCTACCCCGACGGCGAAAGCTGGTGGAACCGCATGGTCGAGGAGCGCGGCGACGGCGCCACCCTGTTCGAGGGCATTGCCGAAGCCATGGCCGTGGTGCGCGCCGAGCTGCCCAACGAAGTGCGCGGAGAACGCCACGCCCGGCGCGAGGCGCTGCGCGAAGCCTGGATGCGCCAGTGCATGCGCGAGGCCGTCAAGGCCGGCCACCAGCGCATTGCCGTGGTCTGCGGCGCATGGCATGTGCCGGCCCTGCAGGCCCAGGTCACCGCCAAGGCCGATGCCGCCACGCTCAAGGGCCTGCCCAAGGCCAAGGTCCAGGCCACCTGGGCGCCCTGGACCTACCGCAACCTGTGCGCGTCCAGCGGCTATGGAGCGGGCGTGGATTCGCCGGGCTGGTATGAACACCTGTGGCGCTGCTCCGAGCCTGCGCCCGAGTCCTTGCTCCAGTCCGCACCTGCTGCCGACCCGGCACGCGCCAGCACCCGGCGCACCGTCGGCTGGCTGGCGCGCGTGGCCCATCTGCTGCGTTCCAAGGACCTGGACTGCTCCAGCGCCCACATCATCGAGGCCACGCGCCTGGCCGAAAGCCTGGCCGCCCTGCGCGGCCACGCCAGCCCGGGCCTGCCCGAGCTGGACGAGGCCATCGTCACCGTCATCAGCATGGGCGAGCGCGCTCCGCTGCGCCTGATCGAGCGCGAACTCAGCGTGGGCGACCGCATCGGCGGCGTGCCCGCCGACGTGCCCCAGGTGCCGCTGCAGCGCGACATCGAGCAGCAGCAAAAAAGCCTGCGCCTCAAGCCCGAGGCGGCCGCCAAGGTTCTGGCCCTGGACCTGCGCAAGGACACGGACCGCGACCGCAGCCACTTCCTGCATCGGCTGCGCCTGCTGGGCATAGAGTGGGGCAGCGTCACCACCGACCAGCAGCGCAACCGGGGCACCTTCCGCGAAAGCTGGCAGCTGCAGTGGGAGCCCGAGCTGGCCGTGCGCGTCATCGAGGCCAGCCGCTACGGCGGCACCCTGGTGCAGGCTGCAGCCGCCAAGGTGCGCCAGGCGCTGACGCCCGAGACACCGCTGCCCGAGCTGGCCAAGACCATCGACGACGCCCTGCTGGCCGACCTGCCGCACCTGGTCGATGCCCTCATGCACGACCTGGCCGACCGCTCTGCCAGCACCGGCGACGTTTCCCAGCTCATGCAGGCGCTGCCGCCGCTGGCCAATGTGCTGCGCTACGGCAGCGTGCGCCAGACCGACACCCAGGCGCTGGCCACGGTGATCGACAGCATGGCGCTGCGTGCCGCCATCGGCCTGCCCCTGGCCTGCATGGCGCTGGATGAAGACGCCGCAAGGCACATGCAGGCCACGGTGCTGCAGGCCCACGAGGCCCTGCGCCTGCGCGATGCCGAGGAGACGCGCGAGGTCTGGTTCGGCGCCCTGCGCAGCATTGCCCTGGGCGACGCCGGCGCGGCCCTGCTGCGCGGCACGTCCTGCCGCCTGCTGCTGGATGCCCACCGCCTGGACAGCGAGGCCGTGGCCACGCAACTGGGCCGCAATCTCTCGCTGGGCGTGCCGCCGCTGGACGCTGCCGCCTGGCTGGACGGCTTTCTCAACCGCCAGGCCCTGGTGCTGCTGCACGACGACGCCATCTGGGGCGCCGTCGATGCCTGGCTGGCCCAGCTGGGCGAGACCCAGTTCACCCAGATCCTGCCGCTGGTGCGCCGCAGCTTCTCGGCCTTCTCCAACCATGACCGCCAGAGCCTGGGCGAAAAGGCCCGGCGAGGGCAGGGCAGTGCGGCCGTCGTGGCGGCTGCATCCGCAGGTGCCGCAGGCGCGGCAGGCGGCGGTGACGACGGCGCCTGGAACGAGGCGCGCGCCGTGCTTGCCCTTCCCGTACTCGATCAACTGCTGGGCCTGAACCTGCCCGCGCAACTGCTGTCCAGCCCGCAGGAGGCCCAGCCATGAACACCGCTGCCACCGTGAACGATGCATCCCTTGCCGACGCCGATCCGCAGGACCCCGCTGTCCAGCCCACCAACCGGCTGCAGCGCTGGCGCCTGGTGCTGGGCCAGCCGGCCGAGGGCAGCTGCGGCGGGCTGGGCGCCAAGGGCGGCTCCCTCGAAGAGATGGACAAGGCCCTGGCCGCGCTCTACGAAGAAGACAACAAGGACGGCAGCCTCTCGCGCCGGGGCGGCCGGGGCAATTCCTCGCCCAGCGTGGCCCGCTGGCTGGGCGACATCCGCAAGTACTTTCCCAGCCAGGTCGTGCAGGTCATGCAGCGAGACGCCATGGAGCGCCTGAACCTGCGCGAACTCATGCTCCAGCCCGAAATGCTGGAGCATGTGCAGCCCGACGTGCACATGGTGGCCGACCTCATCTCCCTGGGCTCCGTCATCCCGCAGAACACCAAGGAGACCGCGCGCATCGTCGTGCGCAAGGTGGTGGACGACCTCATGCGCCGCCTGGAAGAGCCCATGCGCAGCGCCGTCTCGGGCGCGCTGGACCGCAGCCAGCGCAACCGCCGCCCGCGCCATTCCGAGATCGACTGGAACCGCACCATCCGCGCCAATCTGCGCCACTGGCAGCCCGACTACCGCACCATCGTGCCCGAGACCCTGGTCGGCTACGGCCGCAAGGTCCGCCGCCCGCAGCGCGAAGTCATCCTGTGCATAGACCAGAGCGGCTCCATGGCCAACTCCGTCGTCTACTCCAGCATCTTCGGTGCCGTCATGGCCAGCCTGCCGGCCGTCGCTACCCGTCTGGTGGTCTTCGACACGGCGGTGGTGGACCTGACCGACAAGCTCTCCGACCCCGTGGACGTGCTGTTCGGCGTGCAACTGGGCGGCGGCACCGACATCAACCGCGCCGTGGGCTACTGCCAGGGCCTGATCAGCGAGCCGCGCAATGCCATCGTCGTGCTCATCTCCGACCTCTACGAAGGCGGCGTGGAAAGCGGCCTGCTGCGACGTGCCTCCGAGCTGGTGGAGTCGGGCGTGCAGTTCATCACGCTGCTGGCGCTCAGCGACGAAGGCGCGCCTGCCTACGATGCACAATTGGCCGCCAAGCTGGCCGCGCTGGGCGTGCCCTCGTTTGCCTGCACGCCGGACGCCTTCCCGCAGCTCATGGCCGCCGCCATCCGCCGCGACGACGTGGCGGCCTGGGCGGCAGGGCAGGGCTTCAAGACAAGCAAGTAGCGGATGGCCGCTCAGGCCGGTGGCCCGGCCGGCCGCCGGGCCTCTCCTACACGGGCAGGACATGCCCGTGCCCCATGATGGCGCCCAGGCCGCAAGGCCCCCCAACAATTCACTGGAGAAACGCGATGGCTGGTGCTGGTTTGCTGATGCTGCTTGACGATATTGCAGCGATCCTTGACGACGTGGCCCTCATGACCAAGGTCGCGGCCCGCAAGAGCGTGGCCATGGCCGACGATGTGTCCGTCATGACCAAGGTGGCTGCGCAGAAGACGGCCGGCGTGCTGGGCGATGACCTGGCCCTCAACGCCCAGCAGGTCACGGGCGTGCGCGCCGAGCGCGAGATTCCCGTGGTCTGGGCCGTGGCCAAGGGCTCGCTGGTCAACAAGGTCATCCTCGTGCCGACGGCGCTGCTCATCAGCGCCTTCATTCCCTGGGCTGTCACGCCGCTGCTCATGGTCGGCGGCGCCTTTCTGTGCTTTGAGGGTTGCGAGAAGCTGGCCCACAAATTCCTGCATTCGCCCGAGGAAGATGCCGTGGAGCGCGAGCGCCTCACCCAGGCCAATGCCGATGCGAGCGTCGATCTCGTCGCCATGGAAAAGGACAAGATCAAGGGCGCCGTGCGCACCGACTTCATCCTCTCGGCCGAGATCATCGCCATTACCCTGGGCACCGTGGCCTCGGCGCCGTTCGGGCAGCAGGTCGCCGTGCTGGCGGGCATTGCCCTCATCATGACCTTGGGCGTCTATGGCCTGGTGGCCGGCATCGTCAAGCTCGATGACCTGGGACTGTGGCTGGGCCAGCGTGCCAGCGCCGCGGCCCGCGCGCTGGGCCGGGGCATCGTCGCCGCCGCGCCCTGGCTCATGAAGGGGCTGTCCGTTGCGGGCACGGCCGCCATGTTCCTGGTGGGCGGCGGCATCCTCGTGCACGGCGTGCCTGCGCTGCACCACGCCGTGGAGGGCCTGGGCGATGCCGTGGCCCAGGGCGCGCTGGGCGGCCTGTGGCGCGTGCTGGCGGTGAATGTGCTCAACGCGGTGGCCGGCATCGTGGCCGGCGCCATCGTGCTGGCGGCTGTCGAAGGCATCAAGCGCCTGCGCCGCCGCTGAGTCGCCGCAAGCAAGGCCTGCCGGGGCTGCAGCCGGCAGAGCACACCAGGGGGGCCGTCAGGCCCCCTTTTCGATGGAATCTGCATGGAATTTGCACCTCAGCGCATTGCATTTGACTGTGGGCGCAAGCACGTGCATTTCCCCTGGAACTCTGCAAGGCCTGGCGTCCTCCTGTCCCTTGGCGGCGGCGCAATGCACTTGCGCCTGCCGGCCTCCGAGGTTCCGTGAACGGCCCATCGCCGCGCCAGAGCCATTGTCGGGACCGGGCGGCTGAAGCTGATTCCGCGCGGGTCCCTGGATTTTCATCAGGGGGATTCCATGATTTCCAATCTCACCAAGGCCAATGTGCTGCGCTCCGTCATCGCCGGCTGCTCGGTCGCGCAAGCGGGCAAGGCCGAGAAACTCGGCACCGAACGCGCACGCACCGCCCTCAATCGCATCTGCGAACTGCTGAATCTGCCCAACGACCTGGACGCCATACATGCGGAGCCGGACCTGTACCTCGAATCCCTGGCCCATTTCGAGAGCCTGCCCCAGTTCGAGCTGCGCACTCCCCTGGTGGCCAAGCTCAGGCAGGTCCTGGGCCTGCGCTCCTGCAGGCAACTGACGCCGGCCATGCTGGCGCAAGTTACCGCGTCACAGCTCATCAACCAGGGCATCTCCATCGTCGCGCTGGCCGATCTGCAGCAATGGCTGCTCAAGCACGATCTGTCGCTGCGGCACAGTCCGCCCGTCACGGAAGTGGACTTCAGGGAGGCCAGGAAAGCCATTGCCCTGCTGGATGCCTTCGACTTCGATACCGAATCGCTGGAATGGCAAATGAATCACCTTGCCCGTCCGCGCGCCAGGGGCAGGGGAAGGCGTGCCGCCGCCACGGCCCCCTCAACTGGCAGGCCTGCAGGTGAATCCCCTTCTGCCGGCTCCGCTCCTGCGTCTGCGTCTGCGTCTGCTTCTGCGCCCTAATATCGGCTTTCCCGAACCAAGCTCAGCACACCATGAAGCTCCCCTTGCTTGCCGCCATGGCCCTGGCACTGCAGCTGCTGGCGCCAGCGCCCGCCATGGCAGCCGACGACATCGTCTTCAAGGACAGCGCCGGCCGCGTGCTCAAGCGCAGCGACCTGGACAAGGCCGATGGCCGTTTCAGCTGGGAACTGCCCCGCGCCACACCCGTCAGCCAGGCGGCGCGCGATGCCCATGCCCTGGGCCGCGCCGCAGGGCAGCGCGGTGACAACCGGGCTGCGCTGGCGCATTTCGAGACCGCCTCGAAGCTGGCGCCGGACTGGCCTTATCCCGTCTACGACGCCGCATTCACCTACCTGCTGCAAAAGGACTTTGATGCGGCCTATCGCCACTACCGGCGCGTGGATGCAATGGCTCCCAGGGGTTTCTTCATGGCCAAGACGGCCGTGCACAGCCTGCGCATGGAGCGCGATGGCAAGCTCCCGCAAGGCACCTATCTGCGCTACCTCGCCCTGGAGTGGGAGACCGACAGGAGCAAGGTGCGCCAGGCCGCCCTGGCCATGACCCGCGAAACCCCTGGCTTCGCCCCCGCCTGGAAGACAGCCGCCCTGATGGAGGACGACCCCGACCAATGCCTTGCCCTGCTGGACAGCGGCCTGAAGGCCGACCCCGATGCCGAGACCCGCGGCTTTCTGCTGCTGAACAAGGCCCTGCTGCTGCGCGAGCGCAACCAGATTCCCGAGGCCATGGTGATGCTGGGAGAGCTGGCGGTGGACCCCCGGTCTCCGCTGGATGTCGAGGCGCTGGCGCGGCACACGCTGGCGCAGTGGGCGCGGCCTTGAGACCGGCACCCGCACCTTCGCTGGCCGGCCCACTCAGCGCATCGCCAGCTCCACGGCCTCCGCAGACAGCCCGTAGGCCTCGACAAAGACCTCGATGCGGTCCTGCGTCTGCGCGTTCACAAACGTCTCCATGCCCACGCTGTCCATCTCCCCTGACAGCATCTGGCCCGTATTCACGGGGCGGGTATCGAGCTGCTGCGCCAGCACGCAGCTGTCCTCTCCCTCCGGCTGCAGACCGATGAGCCCTGTCTGGTTGTTGATGGCAATCACCCTGGCTTGTCTTTGCATGCTCCACCCTGTCGTCTGAATCCGTCGTTTCTGGAATGGCGAAAAGGCGCCGCCTTGCGCAACGCCCCTGCCTGTCCTGGCGACTTTAGGCAAGGCTTGGGGGCGGCGGTAGAGGTCTGGGGCTTGGTGGACTGCCAAGGGAAATTTACGAATGGCTGTCTGGTTTTTTGTTTTTGCAAGTGAATGCGTGTGGAAGGTCGCAGCAACGGTTGATTTGAGATTGCCTAAAATATGTCGGCAAGGGACCTCAAAGGAGCAAAAGATGACCATCATCCGTACTACCGTGGATGACAAGATCTACGACAGCGCTGCCGACATACTTTCTACGCTGGGCATGGACGTGAACGCCGCCGTGCGCATGTTTCTGCAGGGCGTTGTGCTGCACAACGGGATTCCCTTTGACCTGCGGCTGACGGCGGAGCAGGTGCAGGCGATGCGGCTGCGTCGCGAGACAAACCGGCAGGCCACTTTGGAGGCGAGAGAAATCGCCAGAGGCGGTGAACCTGGACATGCCTCTGTTGAAGCCATGCTGCAGGCCATGGAAAGGGATGAAGCCTGATGGCCGGCAAGAAGGGCTGCAGGCTGCGCACCATCGCGTACACCAAGACCTTCAAGAAGGACTACCAGCGCATGGCGGCATCAGGCCGCTACGACATGGCTCTGGTGAACCAGGTCGGCGGCCTGCTCATCGCCCACACGGCGCAACAGGTGCTGTCGGCGCAGTGGAGCGATCACGCCTTGATCGCCGACGATGAATGGGACGCGGGCGACCGGGACATCCATCTGGGAGGGGACTTCCTGCTGATCTATCGCATTGATCCGCATCCCGAAGCCAAGGACATGGAGATCGTCATCTTCAAGCGCCTTGGAACCCACGGCGATCTGTTTGGCTGAGCGCGGCCATCGCAGGCCGCGGGCAGCCTCTCCCTCTCAGCTCCCCAGCGCCCCGCGCACGGCAGCGCGCTCGCCCATGCGCTTGAAGTGCGCCTGCACCTTGGGGAAGCCGGCGATGTCCACGCCGTCGCCCTCCAGCCAGCCGGCAATGGTGAACAGATAGGCGTCGGCCACGGAATAGTCGGAGCCCAGCACCCAGGGCGCGTCGCCCAGGTAATGGCGCTCTATCACGCCAAAGCATTCGGCCATGTTGGCTGCCACCTTGCGCTGCATGGAGGCAATGGCCGCCTCGTCATCGGCCCAGCGGCCTGCGCGCCGGCCGTGGGCGTGGGCCACGTGCACGGTGGAGGACAGGTAGCCGTGGAACTCCTGCATGTGGGCGAAGGCATAGGCATCGTCCAGCGGGGCAAGCCGTGCTTCGGGAAAGCGCCGGGCAATATAGGCGAGCAGGGCCGGCGTTTCGGTGAGCACGCCGCGCTCGGTCACCAGGGCGGGCACGCGGCCCTTGGGATTGATGGCCAGGTATTCGGGGCTGCGCTGCTCGCCCTTGGAGAAATCGAGCTTGACGACTTCATGGGGCGCATTGGCCTCGATCAGGGCGATGCGGGCGGCCAGGGCGCAGGTGCCGGGAGCGTAGTAGAGCTTGAGGGTGGTCATGAAAGAGACGGGTAGGGGTGGGATACGGGCAGATTCTGCCGTCGGCGCCGATGGCCGGACCGGCCCCCCAACTTAGTGCGGATTGCACGGTCGTGCAAGCGGCATCGTTGTCTTGTCCTATGCCTGCTCGGCATTCCAGCGCACGGTGCGTGCGGGCAGGTCAATGTGGATGGTGTGGCGGCCGCCGTCATGCAGTAGCAGGTCCAGCTGCCCGTCCTGGCCATCCACGAACGTGATGCCTTCAATCATGGGGGCGTCGATCAGGTCGTTGCAGTCGAGCGCGATCCAGGCATCGGTCTGCAGATCCAGCAGGCGCAGATGGGGGAAGTCGGGGTCCTCGCCATATTCGATGCAGGCCACCATGGCCCAGGGCTTGGAGACGGCCACGGCCGTGAGGGTGCTATCCGGGCTCTGCGCGCAGGCGCGCGCCTGCAGGGCATCGAGCAGCGTGGGCATGTCGTCCAGCATGTGTGCATAGGGAGACTCGGGCGGCACGGTGCGTACTGGCCGGGTGGCGGCCTTGGCGCTTTCGGCGCGTTTGGCGCGTTTGGCGCGTTTGGCAGGCTCTGCCGTTGGGGTGCTGCGCCTGCGGCCCGCTGGCGGAAGGTGCTGGATTTTGCCGCCCGCAATGCCCAGAAAGACACCGCATTCGCTCACGCTCAGATGCCTGTAGTTGCGGCTGCTGCACGGGGTTTCCCAAAGCGGGGCGCCGGTGTCTGGGTCCACGGCGACAAGATAGGCCCGCTCCATGCCGTCCTCGTGCCTGTCCTGTATTCCATAGAGGACGCCGGCATGGCATTGCGGCGCGCTGACATGGGTAGGCGACAGGCACGGTCCGAAACGGTTGCTGCGAATGTCATAGCCATACATGCCCTGGCGTGCAAAGCAGAAATAGACCACGCCGTCACGATGCGCTGCCCGCTGGGCATGCACATGCCGGCGCTCATCGTCAGGTTGAACGGGAGGTGTGATGGCCAGGACTTCGCCGCTGCAAGGATGGATGCGAAGCCAGGGTGCATCGATGTCCACGTGGTCTCTGCTGCCGGGGCCGAACACGGCCCACGCGCCTGCAATGGCGGGCGAGTACAGGTCGCGGGCACTGTCCACCCACAGCACATGCTCGGTGTGCCCGTCTGTTTCATGCCAGCGCCGCAGCTCCGAGCGCTCAGGGTGGACGATCCAGCCGTAGACCGCCCCCTCCAGCACAAACGCACCCTGCAGGCCCAGCGCCAGCGTGCTGCCCTGCCAGGTGCGACGGTCCAGCAGCAGATAGCGGCCCTCGGGACTGCTCTCCTCCATCGCGACGAGCCAGCGATGCGCGTCCAGCTCCACGGGAACGGGCCAATGCCTGGCCTGCATGCCCGGCACGGCATGGAAGTCGAACAGGCATTCGCCGGTGCGGGCATCAAGCACCTGGTCGCAGAGCATCAGATGCCGCTCGTCCACGAACCACGACATGCCCTCGCTCTCGCGCATGCGGTGGTCCCAGAGCACGTTGCCGGTGGCCACATCAACGGCGCGCAGAAAGGACGTTGTGCTGTCCCCCTTGTTGCAGTACTCGTAGTAGAGCCGGCCATCGACCACGCTCATGGCGGTGTCGATGATGAAGATGCTCTTGTCTCCAATGGCCTGGGATTTGCCGTAGTGCATGCGCGCCTTTCAAAGACCTGATTGTCGCCAGCAGAGCGCGGTGTGGACTGGGCGAAATGTCAAGTCGATGGCGTGGTGCGCGGCTGAACCAATGCAGCTGCGGCGGTGCAACGCCATCCGATCCAGACGAGCAGGTCCGCGATGCGCTGTGCCGGATGGAAGCTGCACCGAGCGTGCTGCAGATGCATGCCGAGTGGGCGGTCTGTTGCTGTCCGCCAGGCGTTGTTCCAAGAGCGGGGCCTGCATTGCTCCCGCCCTGGCGGGCAGCAATGGCGGCACTCAGAACCGATAGGCCGCAGCCACACGCACCTCACGCCCGAAGCCCAGCGCGCAGAATTGCGCGCCGCCACGGAAGGTGTTGCATTGCGTGCGGTACTGCCTGTCGGTGAGGTTGCTGAGGTTGACCGAGAAGCGCCACGGGCCGGTGGTGTAGGCGGCCATGGCGTCCCACAGCGTGTAGGCGTCGTTCATGGGGGTCTTCACGCCGTCCATGGGCAGCTCGCCAGGCGTGGCGCTGATGTGGCGCAGGCCCAGGCCCAGCTCCAGGGCGCCGCGCTGGTACTTGCCCCACAGCGATGCGGCATGGCGCGGCGTGGCGCCGGGGCGCGCGCCGATCTCGATGGCGTTGTTGCTGCGCGTGACCCTGGAGTCGAGGTAGGTATAGGCCGCAATGGCCGAGAAGCCGCCGCCGATCTCGCCCTGGGCCTGCAGCTCCAGCCCCCGGTTGCGCACTTCGCCGGTCTGCACGTCGAAGCGCGGGTTGAGTGTGGATGGCGTGCGCACATTGCGCTTGCGCAGGTCGAACACGGCGGCGCTGAGCGTGTAGCCGGTCGACGGCGGCGCGTAGCGCAGGCCGGCCTCGAACTGGCGCGCAGTCTCGGGCTCGTAGGGCCTGCCGTTGGCGTCGGTGGCCGTGACCGTGGTCAGCGGCGGCTGGAAGGAGTTGTTGAAGGACACATAGGGAGCCAGGCCGCTGGGCGCCAGGTAGATCAGGCCCAGTCGTCCGGTGACGGCGCTGTCGGTGCGGCGCACGGTGGTGATGGCGAAGGGCGCGTTGGCTGCGGCGCGCGCGTCGTAGTCGGTGTCTATGCGTGCGCTGTCGCGGCGCAGGCCGGCGCTGAGCACCCAGCGCTCGCCGAACTTGATCTGGTCCTGCACGTACAGGCCCGCCTGGTGCGTGCGGGCCAGCGCGCGGTCGCTGAGGTAGTTGTCATTCCAGTTCGGCGCGATGTGGATGGGGTTGACCAGGTCCAGCGGCGCCACGGCGCCGTTGAGCGAGTAGATGCGCCAGTCGAGCCTGGAGCGGTAGTAGTCGAAGCCCACGGCCCACTGGTGCGAGACGGCACCCGTCCGGTGGCGGCCTTCGATCTGCGTGTCCATGACCCAGGTCTGTTCGGCGTCGGGCCGCACCATGGCCAGGCGTGCCATGCCGCGCTGGTCGGCCGTCAGGCCCCGGTTGCGCATCTCGCGCCGGTCGTTGCGGCCGTCCAGGTAGCGCAGGTTGTTGCGCAGCGTGAGCTGGTCGTTCAGCCGGTGCTCCAGCAGCCAGCCCACGCTGGCGTTGCGCTTGTGGTGGCCAGATCCCGGTCCGCTGACGTTGATGTCCGTGGCCGACCAGCCCGCAGGCGTCTGGCGGTAGTAGGGGATGACGAAGCCGGTTTCGTCCTCCTGGTACTGCGCCAGCACGGTGAGGCTGGTGCGCTCGCCCAGCAGTGTGAAGGAGGGGGCGATGTAGCTGCGGTCGGCGCGCAGGCCGTTCCACTGCGTGCCCGATTCGCGCTTGAGCACGGTCAGCCGTGCCAGCGCCGTGCCCTGTTCATTGATGGCGCCACCGATGTCGGCCGTGAGCTGGCGCCGGTCGTGGCTGCCGAATTCCACGCCCACTTCGCGCTGCATGCCGGCGCGCGGGCGCTTGGTGACGGCATTGATCAGGCCGCCGGGCGCGGACTGGCCGTACAGCACCGAGGCCGGGCCGTGCACGACTTCCAGCCGCTCCAGTCCATACGGCTCCAGGTTGGTCATGAAGCCGTTGTGGACCATGCGCATGCCGTCCCGGTACAGGCCCGTGCCGGTCAGATAGAAACCGCGCACGGCCACGTCGTCATCGGTGATGCCGTAGTCCATGGGACGCACGCCCGCGCTGTAGCGCACGGCTTCGGCCACGCTGGAGATGGCCTGGTCGCGGATCTGGGCCTCGCCGATGATGCTGACCTGCTGCGGCGTCTCCAGCAGCGGCACATCCATCTTCATGGCCGAGGCGCTGCGGCGCGGCCCGTAGCCGGGCACGGCGCCCCAGGCGCTTTCATGCTCGGCATCGGCCAGCACGTTCACGGTGGGCAGCGCATGCTCGGCCGCGGCCCCGGGCCGCGCACGGTGCACGGCCCAGCCGCCTTCGGCCGTGCGCGTGGCCTGCAGCTGGTGCGGGGCGAGCAGGGCGGCAAGCCCTTCGTGCACGCCGCGCGTACCGCTCAGCGCCGCCGACTGTCGGCCCTGGACCAGGGCTGGATCGAACGAGAGGGTGATGCCTGCCTGGCGCGCGAGGCTGTGCAGGCTGGTCTCCAGTTCACCGGCCGGCAGGTCGAACCGGATGGATCTGGCATCCGGGGCGGAGCTCGGGCTCTGGGCCAGGGCGGTCATGGGCAGGCCCAGCGTGATCAACAGGCCCAGCATCAAGGCCTGTGCAGCCAGCGCCGTGGGGCGTGTGCACGAGGGTGGATGGGCGGCGCGGCGGGTGCTGGGCAGGCTGGGCATGGAGGCAGTCCTTGAGAAGCGGCAAAGGAAAAAGCGATGTCTTTGCTCCTATGCCGAACGGGCGGTGTGAAACCCGTAATGACTGCCTGAAAAAATTCCGGCTCAGGCTTTGACCAGGCGCCTGGCGCTGCGGGCACCGCTGGCTGCACCTTGTCCGCGCTCCACACGCACAGGCAGCGTGCGGGCAATGGCGGCCAGCGCACGACCCGCCGGATCCGGGCCGTCCAGCTGGAATACGCCTGAAACACGCAGGGCAGCCACGTCGTCGGCACATTCCATGGGCATGCCGCTCTGGCGTGACAGCTCGGTCACGAAGGCGTCCAGGCGCATGCGGCGGGCGACCAGTACGCCGTCGGTCCATGCGTCGGGCACCAGGCCTTCGTCGGGCAGGCGCACAGGGCGGTGCTGGCCGGCGTGCAGCACATGGGTTTCGCCGGAGGTGGCGACGATGGCGTCCAGGGTGCCTGGCGCAGTGCCGTCCAGCGCCCTGACATGGATGGCCACGCGGCCCTCGGTGACGTACAGGCGCGTGGCCGTGTCCGGGTGTTTTTCGTGGCGCACGCCGAAGCTGGTGCCCAGGGCCTCGAAGCGGGCCAGCGGCGTTTCCACCCAGAAGGAGCGTCGGCCCGCGAGGGAGCGCGGGTCGCTGCCGGTGTCGATGAAGATCTCGCCGCGTGCCAGGCGGACCACGCGGCGCAGCAAGGTGAAATCCACCTGCACCAGCGTGTCCGGTGCCAGGTGCAGGCGGCTGCCGTCGGCCAGCAGGGTACTGCGGCGCTCACCAATGGCCGTTTCCAGCGCGATCTGCTCGCGCGGTGCAGCCCAGCGCCAAGCCATGGATCCCAGCAGCAGGGCAGCGGGGCCCAGGAACAGCAGCCGCTGCAGGCTTGCGCGCCGGCCTCGCGCCGGCCCTGGGCCGGCGGACCGCAGCACGCCGTGGGCCAGGCCCGCCTGGCCGGCGGGCAGGGCGAACTGGGCCTCCACCGCCTGGACCTGTTGCCAGGCCTGTTCGTGCGCGGCGTGGCTGCTGCGCCATGCCTGGCAGGCGGCGCGGTCGGCATCGGTGGCCGTGCCGGAGGCCAGCCGCACGGCCCAGGCAATGGCCTGTTCCAGCGCCTGGGGGGCCTGGTCTGTGCTCACGCCGTCAGTTCCCTGCGCAGGGCAAGGCAGTGGCGTATGGCGGTGGCCATGTATTTCTCGACGGAGCTCAGGCACACGCCCAGCTGCAGGGCGATTTCGGGGTAGCTCAGGCCTTCCAGGCGGGAGAGCAGAAAGGCGCTGCGGGCCTTGGGCGGCAGGCCGGCCAGCAGGTTGTCCATGCGCACCAGGGATTCGATCAGCAGATGGCGCTCCTCGGCCGAGGGTGCCAGCGGCTCGGGCAGGCTGGCGATGGCGTCCAGGCAGGCGCGCTCCAGCGCGGCGCGGCGTGTGTGGTCCACGACCAGGCCGTGGGCGATGGTGGTGAGCCAGGCGCGCGGCTCGCGCACGCCATGCAGGGACTGGGGCTTGCCCAGCACGCGAATGAAGGTGTCCTGGGCCAGGTCGGCCGCATCGCAGGGATTGCCCAGCCTGCGCCTGAGCCAGCCCACCAGCCAGCCGTGGTGGTCGCTGTAGAGCAGGGCGATATCGGGGTGCGAAGGCGCGGCGGCCATGGAGCGGGTTCCTGGGAAAGCGGATTTGATAATGATTCGCATTCTATTTGAGCAATGGCTGCAGCCTGGCCGCAACTGGCCTGCCGCGCATGGCGTTGCATGCATCCAACGCGATCCGGCCATGCGACGGCGCCCACCTTCGGATTTGAGCTAGGACAAGACCGGCCTTGCCTGCCCCTGCTGCAATACAGCTACGGGATTTGCCCCGGGCTACTCCAAGACTCTCCATCATGAAAAGAACTCTGCTCGCCGTTGCTGCCGTTTGCGCCCTGTCGTCGGGTGCCGCCTTTGCGCAGCAGGCCGAAGGCCCCTGGATGGTGCGCGTGCGCGCCGTCCACCTGGACAGCGTCAACAAGGACAGCACGGGCCTGGGCCTGTCGATCAATGACAAGTGGATGCCCGAACTGGACGTGTCCTACTTCTTCACGCCCAACATCGCGGCCGAGCTGGTGCTGACCTACCCGCAAAAGCATGACCTGCGTGCCAACGGCCTGGGTCAGATCGGCAGCCTCAAGCACCTGCCGCCCACGCTGCTGGCGCAATACCACTTCACCAATTTCGGCGCGTTCAAGCCCTACGTGGGCGCCGGTGTCAACTTCACGCGCTTTTCCAGCGTGAACTTCGATCCCGCCGTGCAGGCCGCGCTGAACCCCTCCATCAAGAAGAACAGTTTTGGCGGCGCGCTGCAGATCGGCTTCGACTATGCGCTGGACAAGAACTGGTCGCTGAATTTCGACGTGAAGAAAGTCTTCATCGAGACGGACGTGCGCGCTGGCGGCACCAAGGTGGGCACCTTCAAGGTGAACCCCGTGCTGGTTGGCGTGGGACTGGGCTATCGCTTCTGATCTTCGGATCATGAGCGAGGCACGCGCTGCTTCATCCGGCAGCGCGTAGTGAGGCAAGGATGGGTACTTGGTCCGGTATGCCGTTCGCGGCATACCGGATTTTTTTCGTCCGGCATGCTGCAGCGCACCAGATCTGCAGGTCATGAAAAAGACACGCTCGCTGGAAACTGTCCTACCCGCGTGCCCGGGGCGGGCGCCTAGGCTGGTGCCTCGGCCTGTCGGCGCGCGCCTTGCGAGGCGGGACGCCAGTTTGCAGGCTTCATTCTGGCTGCCCGCCCCCTTGGCGACCGCTCCCCGCTGCAAGGCGGGGGCGCGGCATTCACCATGCTGAGGCGGTCGGCGCACAACGCGAGGCCCCCACCATGCTGTATGCCCACGATCATTCCGTGTCTTCCCCTCCATTGGCGTCGCGCGCCCAGCGCGTGCCCCTGCCCCTGCCTTCGGCCCCGCGCACACCGGCCGAAGGTGGCAGGAGAGAGGCTGCGCCGGAGCTGGCAGACAGCGCCCTGCGAGCAACCCTGGCCGAATTGCAGCACGGGCTGATGCAGCCGCAGGCCCGGGTCTCGCCCAAGTTTCTCTATGACTCACGCGGCTGCGACCTGTTCGAGCAGATCACGCGGCTGCCCGAGTACTACCCCACGCGCACCGAGGCTGCCATCCTGGCCGACTCCGGTCCGGCCATGGCCGAGGCCCTGCGCGGCAGCGAGGTGCTGATCGAGCTGGGCGCCGGCAATTGCGAAAAGGTGCGCGGCCTGTGCCGCAGCCTGCGTCCACGGCACTTCGTGGGCGTGGACATTGCGGGCGCCTTCCTGCGCCAGTCCGTGCGGCGCCTGGCCGAGGAGTTTCCGCAGCTGCAGGCCCATGCCGTCACGGCCGACATCACCGAGCCGCTGGCCCTGCCGCCCTACATCCCGCAGGCCGGCCGGCTGCTGTTCTACCCGGGCTCGTCCATAGGCAACTTCGACCCTGAACAGGCCCAGCGCATGCTGGGCCAGATGCGGGCCCTGCTCAGCGACGACGGTGGGCTGCTGATCGGCATAGACCTGCCCAAACCCATACAGTGGCTGGAGCCTGCCTATGACGATGCCCAGGGCGTGACGGCGCGCTTCAACCTCAACCTGCTCAGCCATGTGAACCACCTGCTGGGCAGCGACTTCAACGAGGGCGACTGGGAACATGTGGCCTTCTTCAACACCGAGCACTCGCGCATCGAGATGCACCTGCGCGCGCGGCGCCCGCTGATCGTGGGCTGGCCCCAGGGGCTGCGGCACTTCGCGGCCGGCGAGACCATACACACCGAGAACAGCTACAAATACCCGCTGCCCGACTTCCTGGACATGCTGGCCTGTGCGGGTTTCGGGGCCTGCCAGGTCTGGACCGATGAGCGCCAGTGGTTTGCGGTGATCCATGCCCATGCGTGAAATGCCCGCCGTCTTCCGCTGGGTGCAGCGCTACGAGGCCGTGCGCCAGACCACCGTGCTGCTGGCCGCCCCCTTGTCCGCCGAGGATGCCTGCGTACAGTCCATGCCCGATGCCAGCCCTGCCAAATGGCATCTGGCGCATACCACCTGGTTCTTCGAGACCTTTGTCCTGGCCGAGCACGCGCCCGGCGTGCCGCCCTTCGATCCCGACTTCCGCGTGCTGTTCAACTCCTACTACCAGCAGGTGGGTGCGCGGCATCCGCGTGCCCAGCGCGGGCTGCTGACCCGGCCCTCGCTGGCACGGGTGCTGGCCTACCGCGAAGCCGTGGACCAGCGCATGCTGCAGATGTTCGAGGACTGGGGCACGCAGCCGCCTGCGCGTCTGGCCGCGTTGCTGGAGCTGGGCCTGCAGCATGAGCAGCAGCACCAGGAACTGCTGCTGACCGACATCAAGCACCTGCTGTCGTGCCACCCGCTGTGGCCTGCCTATCGAGAGCAGGAAGAGGGCATGCCTGCGCCTGGGCCGGCAGATGGAACGCCTGCCCCGCTGCAGTGGCAGACCGTGCCGCGTGGCATGCATGCCGTGGGCCATGGCGGCGAGGGCTTTGCGTTCGACAACGAGCGCCCGCGCCACGAGGTGTTTGTGCAAGGCTGCGAGATCGCGCAGCGGCCCGTGAGCAATGCCGAGTTCCTGCGCTTCGTCGAGGACGGCGGCTATGCCCAGCCGCAGTGGTGGCTGGCCGAAGGCTGGGACTGGCGCTGCGCGCAGCAACTGGAGCATCCCTGGTACTGGCGGCGCAATGCAGGCGGCGCGTTGGATGGCGCATCGGACGGCACGTGGCAGGAGTTCAGCCTGCATGGCGCGCTGGCGCTGGACGGGCGCCGCCCCGTCTGCCACATCTCGTTTTTCGAGGCCGACGCCTATGCGCGCTGGGCCGGCGCGCGCTTGCCTACCGAGGCGGAATGGGAGGCGGCCTTTGCCGCGCCCATGGCGCAGCGCCCCGAGCACGACGAGCCTCCCGGCCCCGTGCACCCGCGCGCCATGCAGCCCGGCAGCCTTGCGCTGGGCGAGGTCTGGGAATGGACCCAGTCCGCCTACGGCGCCTACCCGGGCTTCCAGATCGCGGAGGGCGCCGTGGGTGAATACAACGGCAAGTTCATGGTCAACCAGTATGTGCTGCGGGGCGGCTCCTGCCTCACGCCGCCAGGCCATGCGCGCGCCAGCTACCGCAATTTCTTTCCCACGCAGGCGCGCTGGCAGATGACCGGCCTGCGGCTGGCGCGGGATCCGGCTTGAGCCTGCCCCTGCCGCATCCCCATGCATTGCGCCGCCCGCCGGTGCATGCAGTAGCATCGTCGGCCTCAATGATCCGAGGGAGTTCCATGTTGTTGCGTTCGCTTGTTCTTGCCATGCCGCTGTCCCTGGTCCTTGCCGGCTGCGCCACTGCGCCGCCCCAGGCTCCGGCGCCCAGCCAGCCACAGGAGCAGCCCCGGCCCCAGGTGCCTGCCCAGGCCCCGGCCGACACGCCGCGCGCCGAGCCCGAGGTGGCCAACCTCACGCCCCTGCCCAGCCTGCTGCTGATCGGCGAAGACGCAGCCGGCCGCTACTACTCCATGGTGGCCAAGGCCACCTTCACCATCGAGTCCGATGGCCGCCTGACCCTGGCCGACCAGGGCGGCGGCCAGGGCGGCGAGCCCGTGGCCCCGCATGCCGACATGCAGGACCAGAGCATGTCCACCGAATGCAAGCCCTATGGCGCCGTGGCCAACCAGCGCACCACCTGGTTCCCGTATACGGGCGTGTTCGTGCGCGGCGGCACGCTGGTCGGCGCCCAGGCGGATGGCGCCGATGCGGCCATCAAGACGCTGACCGAGCATGAAGGCGCCCAGATGCTGTACACGGGCAAGGATGCCGACCCCACCGAGTACTACTACGCGCCCTGTGTGGGCGCGCAGCGCGTGGCCACCGGCTGGCGGCTGGACCGCTATCTGCCCGATGGCGGACAGCTGCGTGTGCGTGCCGATGCGCGTAACGGCAATGGAAACGGCAAGGGCCAGACGCTGGCGCTGAAGCTGCCCAAGCCCTTTGCGCCCTTCGTGCTGGTGCGCTACCAGTCGGGAGCGATGATTCCCGTGCCCATGCGTGCCGTGCTGGCCACGGTGGACCTGCCCGAGCGCCGCGTGGTGCTGCAGTTCCAGGGCACCTACGCCGTGGAGCCGGCCATCCGCAAGATGGAGCTGCGCCTGATCGTGCCCGGCAGCCGCCCCTCCGAAGGAGAGACCGCCGCGCGCCACGCCGAACGAACCCAGGCCCAGCTGCGTGACCTGGCCCGCTGCGCCCCGCCGCGCGGCCATGCCATCGAGCCCTGCGCCAATCCGCAGCGCACGCCGGACCCGCTGATCTTCTATTCCTCGCAGGAACTGCGCGAGCGCTCGCGCAGGCGCTGAGGGCGTCTCAGACCTTGTCCAGCGCCTGCTCCAGGTCGGCCAGCAGGTCGCTGATGTGCTCAATGCCCACTGACAGGCGCACCATGCCTTCGGTGACGCCGGCCTTGGCCAGTTCCTCGGCGTCGAGCTGGCGGTGCGTGGTCGATGCGGGGTGCGTGGCCAGGGACTTGGCGTCGCCGATGTTGACCAGGCGCGTGAACAGCTGCAGCGCATCCAGGAAGCGCGCACCGGCGGCGCGGGTGTCGCTGTCGCCGTTGCAGTTCCTGAGGCTGAACGACAGGATGCCCGAGGCGCGGCCGCCCAGCTGCTTCTTCACCAGGGCGTGGTCGGGATGGTCCTGCAGGCCGGCGTAGCGCACCCATTCGATCTTGGGATGCCTTTGCAGCGTCTCGGCGATCTTCTGGGTGTTCTCGCAGATGCGGTCCATGCGCAGGGCCAGCGTCTCGATGCCCTGCAGGATCAGGAAGGCGTTGTGCGGCGACAGTGCGGCGCCGGTATTGCGCAGCGGCACCACGCGCACGCGGCCGATGTAGGCTGCCTCGCCCAGGGCCTCGGTGTAGACCACGCCGTGGTAGCTGACATCGGGCTCGTTCAGGCGCTTGAAGCGGGCCTTGTGCTCGGCCCAGGGGAACTTGCCGCTGTCCACGACGGCGCCGCCCACGCTGTTGCCGTGGCCGCCCAGGTACTTGGTCAGCGAGTGCACCACGATGTCGGCGCCATGCTCGATGGGGCGCAGCAGGTAGGGGCTGGGCACGGTGTTGTCCACGATCAGCGGCACGCCGTGGGCGTGGGCCACGTCGGCCAGGGCGCGGATGTCGGTGACATTGCCCAGCGGGTTGCCGATGGACTCGATGAAGATGGCCTTGGTCTTTTCGTCGATGTGCTGGGCGAAGCTGGCCGGGTCGCGCGGATCGGCAAAGCGCACCGTGATGCCCTGCTGCGGGAATGTGTGGGCGAACAGGTTGTAGGTGCCGCCGTAGAGCGTGCTGGCCGAGACGATGTTGTCGCCTGCCTCCGCGATGGCCTGGATGGCATAGGTGATGGCGGCCATGCCCGAGGCCACGGCCACGGCGGCAATGCCGCCTTCCAGCGCCGCGACGCGCTTTTCCAGCACGTCGGTGGTGGGGTTCATGATGCGCGTGTAGATGTTGCCGGCCACCTTGAGGTCGAACAGGTCGGCGCCATGCTGGGCACTGTCGAAGGCATAGGCCACGGTCTGGTAGATGGGCACGGCGGCCGACTTGGTGGTGGGGTCGGGCGAGTAGCCGGCGTGGACGGCCAGGGTTTCGATGCGCATGGAAGATTGCCTTTCTGGTGACGGCTTACGCAAGAAGGGCAGGGCGGGCCATTTGCCATGGGCAGCGGCGCGTCCCGCATCCTGTTTGCGTAAGTCCTGAGGTTTTACAAGCGGAGGACGGTTGGCATTGTGGCGTGCCGGCCTCCGGTGCCCAACGATGCGTTGGTTACGAACATATACGCCGCAGACCGGTTGCTCCTCTGCCGCGCGCAGATATGTCCGGCCTGGCTTTGCCAGGATCGTGAGTGAATGTGTATTTTTGTTAACAACGTGTTGTAACGTGACCTGATCGCTAGACTCCATTCGGGAGTTGATGGTGACGTTGACAGCAAGACATTTTCTGGCGCTGGCGGTGCCCTTGTGCACCTCGCTGCTGGCCGGCTGTTTCTATGTCTGCTGGCGGCATCTGCGTGCCCGGCGCGAATTGCGCAGCATGTCCCTCGCCTTCACCGGATTCAGCCTGGCGCTGCTGCTGCAGGTCCTGGAGCGGCCTGCGGCCGTGCCCGTCAATGCGCTGGCCACGGCCGCGCTGCAGCTGTGTGCGGCTTGGTTCATCACCGAGGCCATGGCCATGCGCCAGGGCGTGCGACCGGATGCGCCGCTGGCGGCTGTCTTTGGCAGCGCAGTGCTGGCGGTGCTGGGCTACTACGCCTGGGTCGTTCCCGATGCGCAGGCGCGCCAGCATGTGCTCAATTTCGGCCTGGGACTGCAACTGGCCCTGCCGCTGTGGCGTTTGCCGCGCAGGCATCCCGGTACGGACTGGGACCGGCTGCTGCTGGGGGTGTTCGTGGTCTTTGCGCTGAGCTTTTTCGTTCGTGCGCTGTGGCTGACACCGCCTGGCGCCTCGCCACCGGCCGACGCGGCCAGTGAATGGCTGGGCGTTTCTTCCGCGTGCCTGGCGAAGCAGCTGAGCCTGCTGGTGTTCGGCCTGCTGTTCGCCATTGTGTTCCTGGCGGCGGCGGTGCGCGACACCGTGCAGGAGCTGCATGAGGAGCGCGACCGCGATCCGCTGACAGGGCTGCTGAACCGGCGCGCCTTCAAGGAGGAGGTGCAGCGCCGGCGGGCCGAGCACCCTCAGCTTTCAGCCGCCGTGCTGGTCTGTGATCTGGACCATTTCAAGCGGGTCAACGACGGCTGGGGCCACGCGGCCGGTGACGAAGTGCTGCAGCGCTTTGCGCGACTGCTGCTGCGCAGCACGCGCCAGCAGGACCTGGTGGCCCGCTTTGGCGGGGAAGAGTTCGTGGCCTTGCTGCCGCGTGCGGACCCGCTGGCCGTGCAGTCGATCACCCGGCGCATACAGACCCAGCTGCGCCTGATGGGCTTCAGCGGGCTGCCCGACGAGGTGCGCATCACCGCCAGCTTCGGCGTGGCCTGGATGGCGCCGGGCCAGACGCTGGAGCAGGCGCTCGCGCGTGCCGACGCCATGCTCTACGAGGCCAAGCGCGCAGGCCGGGACCGGGTGCGGCTGGTGAAGGAAGAGGAAACGCTCTAGGACTTGGCCGGCGCGACCGCAGCCTGCAGCAGGCGAGCGGTGCGGGGCGGACGCGGTGTCTGCGGCGTCTGCGGCGTCTGCGGGGCGCTGGACTCGCGCGGCCCGCGCGGTTCAAGCGCAGGCCTGGAAGGCCGCTGGGCCGCTGCCGGCTGGCGCAGCTCCCAGCCCGGCAGCGCGGCATGCACCATGGCGGCGCCGTGGGCGTCGTTGGCCGCGTAGTGGCGCTGGGCCAGGCTCAGCTGCGGTGCAGCCCAGTTGGAGGTGGAGATCTTCTTGGACTTTTGGAAGTTCTGCCCCAGCACCAGGGCCACGGCCGCGCGTACGCCTACCGAGCTGGCGTAGCCATGGCGCTTGAACACGCGGTCCAGGTCGATCACGTTGTTCAGCGCCACGCCCAGGCGCGCGGGCAGCGCGCTGCGGTCATGGTCCAGCCCGAAGCCGGCCTTGCAGATGGCCTCGCTGGCCATCACGTCGGCCGCAAGCGCGCGTGCCTGCGCATGGTGCAGCTGCAGCAGCCAGGCCTGGTCGCAGGTGGACAGTTGCACCACATGGGGGCCGGTGTCGGTCTGGCTGGCGTGGAAAAGAGGCTTGCTCTCGGTATCGAAGCCGAGCACGGGCGCGGCCATCAGCGCGGCGCGGGCGGCCGCGAATTCGGCGTCGGTGGCGGGCACGTGGATGCAGCGTTCCGGCAGGGCGGAAAAAGGCGGCAGCAGGCGGCTGTCTTCCTTGCTGGGGGCGTGCAGGCGGGGCATGGGAAAGGGGGGAGGCCGAGGCGAGCCGTCAAGTATGCCTGCTCCTGCATGTCCCTTCGGCCCCGGGTTTTTATCCCCGATGCATGTGGACGGAGTTGTGGAAAACTCCGGGTGTAACTTGCCGAATCCGCGCCCTGCAAGGCTTTCCACGGAATGCCTAAAAAATCAGCGCAGTGGCGAAAGGGCGTCGATTAAGGGTAATTACGGATGGCCGCGCCGGACCCGCGGGCAGGGTCCGGTGGTTGTTTCAAGAGGTGTCTAAAGGCCTTGGTCGCTGAACACCGGGGCCCGTTTTTCCAGGCCTGCGCGCACGGCTTCGGCCTGGTTGGCACTGCCCAGCAGGGCCTGCTGCTCGCGCGCCTCGGCCAGCAGGATGTCCTGGGGCGATGCCGTTTCGCTGAGCTGCATCAGGCGCTTGGACGCACGCATGGCGTGCGGGCTGCTGGCCGCGATCTGGCGGGCCAGGTGGCGCGCTTCCTCCAGCGGCGCGGAACTCACGCGCGTGGCCAGGCCCAGGGCCACGGCCTCGGGGCCGGGCACGATGCGGCCTGTGTAGACCAGCTCGCGCAGCACATCGCCGCGCACCAGCGGCGCGGCCAGCGCGCAGCCGGCCATGTCGGGCACCAGTCCCCACTTGATTTCCATGATGGACAGCCGCGCATCCTCGGCCACCAGGCGGATGTCCGCGCCCAGCGCCAGCTGCAGGCCGCCGCCGTAGGCCACGCCGTGCACGGCGGCGATCACGGGCACGGGCAGTTCGCGCCAGCCCCAGCAGATCTGCTGGAAGCGGTTGGCAATGCCGTGCGTGCGCGCGGCCAGGTCCGTCATGTCTGCCGTCTGCTGGCCGTCGGCAATGCCGGCCATGCTGCCCATGTCCAGGCCCGCGCAGAAGGCGCGCCCCTCGCCATGCAGCACCACGGCGCGCAACCCGGACGTGTCCCGCAGCCGCGCCAATGCGTCGATCAGGGCGTCGAACATGGCGGGGTCCAGCGCATTCATCTTGTCGGGCCGGGCCAGGGTCACCTCGGCCACGCCGTGGTCCACCGATATGCGCACGCGTTCTTGGCTCATGGCTTGTCTCCTTGTGTCTATGCGGTTCTTTGCTGGCGGTCGGCCGCGTTGCGCGATTCGATGGCGCTGCGCGCATTCGCCCAGTCCTGGTCGCTCCAGCTGGCCAGCCCGGCGAAGTTGCCGCCCGTCGCCTGGTATTGTCCGCCGTCTATGGCGATGGTCTGTCCCGTCAGGTACTCGGCCTGGCGGCTCATGAGGAAGACGGCCAGGTTGGCCAGCTCGGGCATGCGGCCGTTGCGGCCCATGGGGTTGTCGGCACGCACATGCTCGCCGCCCTGCGGGTTCAGCCGCGCGCTCATGCCTTCGGTGGGGAACAGGCCCGGCGCGATGGCGTTGAAGCGTATGCCCCGGTTGCCCCATTCCACGGCCAGCGACTGCGTCATGGCATGCACGCCCGACTTGGCCATGGCCGAGGGCACGGTGAAGGCCGAGCCGTTCCAGACCCAGGTGGTGAGGATGGACAGCACGCTGGCCTTGCGGCCCTCGGCCAGCCAGCGGCGGCCGCACTCCAGCGTGAGGTTGAAGCTGCCGCGCATGACGATGTTGGCCACGGCGTCGAAGGCGCGCATGGACAGGTCCTCGGTGCGGCTCACGAAGTTGCCGGCCGCGTTGTTGACCAGGCCCGTGAGCGCGCCGCCGTCGGCCCAGATGGCCTCGATCATCTGCTCCACGGCCTCGGGCTGGCGCACGTCGCAGGCATGGCCCGTGGCCCGGCCGCCGTGCTGCTGCATCAGCTCCTGCGCTGTCTGCTCGACCACGGCGCCGCGCCGGCCGCACAGGTGGATGTCGGCGCCCAGCATGAGAAACGCCTCGGCCATGACCCGGCCCAGGCCGGTGCCGCCGCCGGTGACGAGGATGCGTTCGCCCTGGAGCAGGCCGGGCTTGTAGATGAGGTCGTCGAGGGTCATGGCTGCTGTCTCCTGTGCTGCCGGGGAAGGGATAGGGGGACTGCGGCAGCGCTTGGCGCCGCCAGGGGATCGGAGCGTCAGAGCGCGCGCGAGATCACTTCCTTCATGATTTCGCTGGTGCCGCCGTAGATGCGCTGCACGCGCGCATCGGCGTACATGCGCGTGACCATGTATTCGTTCATGTAGCCGTAGCCGCCATGCAGTTGCACGAGTTCGTCGAGCACGCGGCCCTGCGCTTCCGAGCCCCACAGCTTGGCCATGGAGGCCGTGGCCGTGTCCAGCGTGCCGGCCACCAGCTGCTCCACGCAGCGGTCGATGAATGCGCGGCCCACGGTGAGGGTGGTGGCCACCTCGGCGAGCTTGAACCGGGTGTTCTGCATGTCGGCAATGGCCTGGCCGAAGGCGCGGCGCTCGCGCACGTAGGCCAGCGTGGCCTCATAGGCGCCTTCCATGCAGGCCAGGGCGGCCAGGCCGATGATCAGGCGTTCGTAGGGCAGGTCGCCCATGAGCTGGTAGAAGCCCTGGCCTTCGCGCCCGCCCAGCAGCGCGTCCTGCGGCACGGCCACGTCGTCGAAGAACAGCTCCGAGGTGTCCTGGGCCTTCATGCCCATCTTGTCGAGCACGCGGCCCACGCGAAAGCCCGCGCAGTCCCGGGTCTCCACGATGAGGATGGAGGTGCCGCGCGCGCCCTGGGCCGGGTCGGTCTTGCAGACCACGAGGATCAGGCCGGCCAGCAGGCCGTTGGTGATGAAGGTCTTGCTGCCGTTGATGCGGTAGCGGCCGTCCCTGAGTTCTGCGCGCGTGCGCACGCCCTGCAGGTCCGAGCCCGCGCCGGGCTCGGTCATGGCGATGGCGCCCACCAGCTCGCCGCGCGCCATGGCGGGCAGGTACTTGCGCTTTTGCGCCTCGGTGCCGTGGTTGAGCAGGTAGTGGGCCACGATGGAATGCACGGAGTTGCTCATGCCCGAGAGGGCGCGGCGCGCCATCTCCTCGTGGATCACGGCCTCGTGGCGGAAGTCGCCGCCGCCGCCGCCGTAGTCCTCGGGGATGTCGGTGCACAGCAGGCCCAGCTCGCCGGCGCGGCGCCAGATGGCATGGCCCACGTTGCCGCGCTGGCGTGCGGCCTCGTCCTGCGGCTGCATTTCGGTTTCCAGAAAGCGCACGGCGGTGGCGCGCAGGCTTTCCAGTTCGGGGGTGCTCCAGGAGCGTGTCAGTTGCAGTGGCATGGCTTGGACCGGTGGATTGAGGGGTTCAGTTGATGCGGCGTTCGCGGCCCTGCCAGTAGGGTTCGCGCAGCTGGAATTTCTGCAGCTTGCCCGCGGCCGACAGCGGCAGCTCGCTGCGGAACTCCACCGAGCGCGGGCACTTGTAGCCCGCGATGCGTTCGCGGCAGTGGGCGATGACCTCGGCCTCGGTCAGCGGCTGGCCCTCGCGCGCGACGATCACGGCGTGCACGCGCTCGCCCCAGCGTTCGTCGGGCACGCCGATGACGGCGCACATGGCGACCTGGGGCAGCTGGGCGATGGCGTTCTCGACCTCGGCCGAGTACACGTTCTCGCCGCCGCTGACGATCATGTCCTTGAGCCGGTCCACGACGAAGAGGTAGCCGTCGGCATCCAGCCGGCCCATGTCGCCCGTGTGCATCCAGCCGTCCTTGAGCGCGGCGGCCGTCTCGGCGGGCCTGTTCCAGTAGCCCTGCATGACCATGGGGCCGCGTGCCGTGATCTCGCCCACCTCGCCGGGCGGCAGCTCGCGGCCCTCGCCATCGACGATGCGCACCTCGGCAATGGTCACGGGCCGGCCGGCCGCGCGCAGCAGGCGCTCGCGCTGCGGGCCGGGGCGGTGCTCGGCCGGGCCCATGGACACGATGGTGGGCGACAGCTCGGTCATGCCGTAGGCCTGGGCGAAGTCGGCGCCGGGCAATGCCTGCATGGCGCGCTCCAGCAGGCTGGCGTCGATGGGCGCCGCGCCATAGAGCATGAGGCGCAGGCTGGACAGGTCGAATTCGGCCATGCGCGGATGCTCGATCAGCCGGCGGATCATGGTGGGCACCAGGAACAGCTCGTTCACGCCGTGCTGCTGGATGCCGTCCAGGATGGCCAGCTCGTCGAAGGCCGGCACTATGACCTGGGGCACCAGGCGCTGGGCCATGAGCAGGGCCAGGCCGCAGCCGGCCACATGGAACATGGGAGTGACCACCATGCCCACCTTCACATGCTGGCGCGGCACGTTGCTGGCATTGGACAGGGCGTTGATGAACAGGTTGTCGTGGCTGAGCATCACCCCCTTGGGTCGGCCCGTGGTGCCGCCTGTGTACATGACGGCGGCCAGGTCGTTGCCGCTGCGCAGCGCGTCGGCGCAGGGCGTGGCGGCGGCCAGCAATTGTTCGTAGTGCAGCGCGCCTTCGGGCGCGGCGCCCGTGCCGCAGAACACCACGGTGCGCAGGCTGGAGGACAGCTCGCGCAGCCGGGGCACCAGGGGCGCGAAGGCATCGTCCACGAAGAGCACGCGCGTGTCGCAGTCGTCCAGCGAGTAGGCCACCTCGTGCGCGCTCCAGCGGATGTTGACGGGGTTGACCGCGGCGCCTGCCCACCAGCAGCCATAGAAGTATTCAAGGTAGCGGATGGAGTTCAGGCCCATCATGCCGACGCGGTCGCCGGGCGCCACGTCCAGCGCCCGCAGCAGGCCGGCACAGCGTTCGATGCGCTGCGCAAGCTGCGACCAGCTGGCCTGCTCTGCGCCGCAGATGGCTGCCGTGGCGCCGGCCCTTTCGCGGCGGCCCTTGTGGATGGCCTGGGTGAGATACATGGGCATGGGGTTTCCTCAGGAGCGGGCATTCCAGGCGGCCAGCGTGTCCTGCAGGCTGGTGGCGCGCGGGGGGCGGGGCTGCTCGGGCACGCTGCGCGAAAAGCGCGGCGCCGGCGCGGGCTGGAGTACGCCGCCGGCCTCGGTGAACGTGGCGCGCGCGCGGTTGTGGGCGTGCTGGGGCGCCTCGTCCCAGTCGAGCACGGGCGCGAAGCAGGCATCGCTGCCTTCCAGCAGCTCGCACCACTGCTGGCGCGTGCGCGTGCGGAACACGTCGGCCAGGCGCAGCTTGAGCAGGGGCCAGCGTGCGGCGTCCAGTTGCGCGTCGAACAGCGGGTCCTGTATGCCGCAGCGCTGGCGCAGCTCGGCGTAGAACTGCGGCTCGATGGCGCCTATGGCGATGTATTTGCCGTCGGCGCAGGCATAGGTGTCATAGAAGTGCGCGCCGCCGTCCAGCAGGTTCTCTCCGCGCTGGTTGCTCCACTGGCCCTTGGCCTTGAAGCCGTACATGAAGGCCGACAGCAGGGCCGTGCCATCGGTCATGGCCGCGTCGATGACCTGGCCCCGGCCGCTGCGCCCGGCCTCGTGCAGGGCGGCCAGCAGGCCCACGGCCAGCAGCATGCCGCCGCCGCCGAAGTCGCCCACGTAGTTGAGCGGCGGCACGGGCGCCTCGCCCGCGCGGCCGATGGCGTGCAGGGCGCCGGAGATGGCGATGTAGTTGATGTCATGCCCCGCCGCATGCGCCAGCGGCCCGTGCTGGCCCCAGCCCGTCATGCGGCCGTAGACCAGGCGCGGGTTGCGCGCCAGGCAGGGTTCGGGCCCCAGGCCCAGGCGCTCCATCACGCCGGGCCGAAAGCCCTCGACCAGCAGGTCGGCGCGTGCGATCAGCGCCAGGGCCGAGGCCTGGCCTTCCTCGCCGCGCAGGTCTATCTCGACCTGGCTGCGGCTGCGCGTGGTGATGTCCTGTGCATCGACCGGCGTGCCGGGCCGCGCGATGCGCAGCACCTCGGCACCCATGTCGGCCAGCAGCATGGCGCAGAACGGCCCCGGGCCCAGGCCCGCGAACTCGACCACACGCACGCCTTCAAGCGGTCCTGGCATGGAGGTCTCCTTTCAGGCCGTGGGCAGTGGATGGTTCTTGTACTGCTCGCGCAGCTTGGTCTTTAGCAGTTTTCCCGTGGCCGTGTGCGGCAGCTCGGCCACCTGCAGCACATCGTCGGGCAGCCACCATTTGGCGATGCGCGTGGACAGGAAGTCGAGCATGGACTCGCGGCTGACGCTGTGGCCTGCGCGCGGCACCACCAGCAGCAGCGGCCGCTCCTGCCACTTGGGATGGGCCACGCCGATGATGGCGGCCTCGGCCACGCCGGGATGGCCCATGGCGGCGTTCTCAACGTCGATGGAGGAAATCCACTCGCCGCCCGACTTGATCACGTCCTTGGCGCGGTCCACCAGCTGCAGGAAGCCGCCGGCATCGATGGTGGCCACGTCGCCCGTGGTGAAGAAGCCTTCCTCATCGACGGGCGAGCCGCCTTCGCCCTTGAAGTAGGCGCTGGCGATCCAGGGGCCGCGCACGCGCAGGTGTCCCCGGGCCTGGCCGTCCCAGGGCTGGGGCCGGCCGTCGTCGTCCACGATCTTGAGGTCCACGCCCCAGACGCCGCGCCCCTGCTTGAGCTTGACCTTGACCAGTTCCTCGCCCGATAGCGCGTCGTGCCGGGGCAGCAGCTTGCTGACCACGCCGATGGGGCTGGTCTCGGTCATGCCCCAGCCCTGCACGACCTGGGCGCCGAACTGGTTCTCGAAGCGCTCCAGCATGGCGCGCGGCACGGCCGCGCCGCCGATGCCTATGCTCTTGACGCCCAGCGCGCGCGGGTCGATGTCGGGATGCGCATCCAGGTACTGGAACAGCATCAGCCACACGGTGGGCACGCCCTGGGAGAAAGTGACCTTCTCGTCGCGCATGAGCTCGTAGACGCTCTGGCCGTCCAGGTGCGGGCCGGGCAGCACCAGCCGTGCGCCGGCCATGGCCGCCGCATAGGGCGTGCCCCAGGCGTTGGCATGGAACATGGGCACGATGAGCATCACGGTCTCGCGCGCGTTCAGGCCGAAGGTGTCGGGCGCCAGCTCCATCAGCGTGTGCAGCACGGTGGAGCGGTGCGAGTACAGCACGCCCTTGGGGTGGCCCGTGGTGCCCGAGGTGTAGCACAGCGAGGAGGCCGTGCGCTCGTCGAACTCGGGCCAGTCGAAGTCCTCGCTCTGGTTGCCCACCAGCTCGTCCCAGCAGTGCAGGCCGGGAAGGTCCAGCGCGGGCATGTGCTCGCGCGAACTCATGCAGACATACGTGGTGACGGTCTTCAGATGCGGTGCGAGCTTTTCCACCAGCGGCGCAAAAGTCACGTCGAAGAACAGCACCTTGTCCTCGGCATGGTTGGCGATGTATTCGATCTGCTCGGGAAACAGGCGCGGGTTGATGGTGTGCAGCACCGCGCCGCTGCCCGAGACGCCGAAGTACAGCGCCAGATGGCGCCAGCTGTTCCAGGCCAGCGTGCCCACGCGTTCGCCAGGCTGCACGCCCAGCGACTGCAGGGCGTTGGCCACTTGGCAGGAGGCGCGGCGCATGCCGGCCCAGTCGGTGCGGTGCAGGCCACCGTCCCGGGTTTCCGGCAGGCGCGAGACGATTTCGGTGTGCGGGTGAAAGCGCGCCGCATGCTCGATCAGCGACGAGATCATGAGCGGGCGGTCCTGCATCAGTCCTTGCAAGGCGGGCATGGGGGTGTCTCCTGTCGTTGTCCTGAAGGCCGGGGTCATTGCACGGGCGCGTAGCGGCTGCCGTCGAAGCGCACGAGCTGCATCTTCTTGATGGGGAAGAAATCGTCCGCACCGGTCTGCAGGCTGATGCCCGGGTAGAGCATGGGCAGGTCCATCTTCAGGCTGGCGGCCTGCTTCATGATGTTGGCGCGCGTGAGCTCGTCGCCGGCCTGCCTGAGCACCTGCACCAGGGTCTGGGCCTGGGAGTAGCCGATGACGTTGAGCGAATCGTTGGGGTCGCCGGCCGGGTAGAACTGCTTCATGAAGGCCAGGTAGCCGGCCAGCTCGGGCGTGCCCTGGTTGGTGGGGTCCGAGGGCTCGCGCAGGTAGCTGGCCGTCATCACGCCGCGCGCGTTGTCCAGGCCCGCGGGCTTGAGCACCGAGCTGATGGACAGCGAGACGCTGACCAGGTAGTGCGCAGGCTTCCAGCCGATGTCGGCGGCCTTGCGTATGGACTGGGCCGCGAACTTGGGCGTGCTGATGTTGATGAAGGTGTCCGCCCCCGAGCCCTTGAGCGCCACCATCTGGCTGTCCACCGTGGGGTCGCCGACCTCGTAGGTCTGCTGCACGACGATGCGCTGCTTGGCCTGCTCGCCGAAGCCGTCGAGCACGCCCTTGAGGTAGTCCTTGCCGAAGTCGTCGTTCTGCATCAGGACGGCCACCTTGGCCTGGGGCCGCGTGGCCAGGATGTGCTGGGCGAAGGTGCGGCCTTCGAGCTGGTAGGTGGGCTGCCAGCCCATGGTCCAGGGGAAGTTCTTCGGATCGCCCCAGCGCGTGGCGCCCGTGGAGACGAACAGCTGGGGCACCTTGCGCTGGTTCATGTAGCGATGCACGGCCTGGTTGTGCGAGGTGCCCAGCGCGCCGAACATCAGCAGCACGCCGTCGCGCTCGACCAGCTTGCGCGTCTGCTCCACGCTCTGGGCGGGGTTGTAGGCGTCGTCGGCCGAGAGGTAGGTGATCTTGCGGCCGTTGATGCCGCCCTCGGCGTTGATCTTGGCGAAGTAGGCCGCATGGGCCTTGCCGATGGTTCCGTAGGCCGACACCGGGCCCGAGTAGGGCACGAAGTTGCCGATGCGGATCTCGGTGTCGCTGGCGCCGGTGTCGTACTTCTTCTGGGTCTGGGTCTGGGTCTGGGCCTGGGCCTGGGCCTGGGCTGGCGCCTGGGTGATGGCCGGCAGGGCCAGCGCCAGGCAGGCGATCAGGGCCCGGGGGCCGCGGGCGAAGGGGTTGCGCATGGTGGTCTCCTGGCTTGCGGGCGCCGTGCCCGCTTTTCTTGTGGTGGCCGGTCCATGGTAGGAACCGGCCCGGCGCGCGCCCATCGTCGATTCCGACGAATGCATGTGCGGGCGCAGCAAGGTGCGTCGGGAAGGCGCGGCGCTCAGCCCGGCTGGCGGGGCGCGAACACGGGCTCGCGCTTTTGCATGAAGGCCTGCACGCCTTCCATGAAGGCCGGCGCGCCCACCAGCTCGCGCTGGCGTTCAGCCTCGTAGTGAAGCTGCTGCTCCAGCGTGGAAGCGGCTGCGTGGTCCAGCGCGCGGCGGGCTTCCAGCACGGCGCCGGCCGGCAGCCGCGCCAGGCGGGCGGCCGCGGCCAGGGCCTGCTCGCGCAGGGCCTCGTCGTCCACGCAGGCCCAGACCAGGCCCCAGTCGGCGGCCTGCTGCGCGCCCAGCCTGTCGCCCAGCAGGGACAGGCCCATGGCGCGCGCACGGCCCAGCCGGCGTTCGATGAACCAGGTGGTGCCCAGGTCCGGCACGATGCCCAGGCGCGGCAGGAAAGGCAGGTAGAAGTAGGCCGAGCGCGCCGCCAGCGCCACGTCGCCGGCCAGGGCCAGGCCCACGCCGGCCCCGGCTGCCGCGCCGTTGATGGCGCAGACCACGGGCACGGGCAACTGCTGCAGGTCCAGGATGAGGCGGTTGGACAGCTGCTGCATGTTGTCGGCCGTCTGCTCGCCCAGCGTGCGGCCATCGGCCTGGGCCCCGCCTTGTGCCCCGCCTTGTGCCCCGCCCATGGACGACAGGTCCGCGCCCACGCAAAAGCCCCGGCCCTCGGCGGTGAGCACCAGGGCGCGGAGGGAGGTGTCCTCGCGCACCTCGGCCAGCAGTTCGCGCAGCCGCAGCTGCAAGGGCCTGCCCAGCGGATTCATGCGGGCGCTGTCCTGGAGGACGATGAGGGCGATCTCGCCGTTGTTGCCGCTGTCGCCGTTGTTGCCGTGGCGTTCCATGCGGACGGCCGGACTGGAATTCATGGGGGACTCCTGTGGGTGGGGATGGAAAGTCAGGTGCGCGGCCGCTGCCGGGGCAGGCGCCGGCCCGGCCGGCCCGGTCGGCCCAGTCGGTGCAGCAGGCCCATCACGCCGCCGGGCATGGCGAACATGAAGACGATGAGCACGGTGCCGTAGACGGCCCAGGGCGCGGCCTTGGACACCTGCTCGGCCAGCCCCGGGATGAACATGATGAACAGGGCGCCGAACAGCGCGCCCCACAGCGTTCCCACGCCACCCACCACCACGCCCACCAGCAGCGAAATGGACAGGAACATGGTGAAGGAGTCGGGCGCCACGAACTGCACGGCAATGGCCGACAGCGCGCCGCCCACGCCTGTGTAGCCGGCCGAAATCGCAAAGGCCATGGACTTGCAGTGCGCGTTGTCCACGCCCATGGCCTCGGCCGCCATGGCGTGGTCGCGGATGGCGCGCAGCGCCAGGCCGCTGCCGCTGTCTATGAGGTTGCGCGCCATCCAGAACAGCAGGGCCGCCACGGCCAATGCATAGAGGTAGAACCACTGGTCGGCATCCAGCGGCAGGCCCCAGGGCGCCTCGGGCTTGGTCAGCACGATGCCGCCCACGCCGCCGGTCCATGCCTCCAGGTGGCGGTACTTGAGCAGCTGGGGCATGGCCACGCCCAGCGCAAAGGTGGCCAGCGCCAGGTACAGCCCTTCCAGCCTGAGCGCGGGCCGCCCGAACAGGTAGCCCGCCGCCAGGCTCACCAGGCCCGCTGCAGGCACGGCAAGCCAGTAGGCCAGGCCCGCGCGGTCCATCAGGATGCCGGCCGCATAGGCGCCTATGGCGAAGAAGGCGCCATGGCCCAGCGAGATCTGGCCGCTGTAGCCCGTGAGGATGTTCAGCCCCACCAGGGCCACGGCATAGGCCAGCACCATGGTGGCCTGGAACAGCTGGTAGCCCTTGGCCACGAAGACCAGCGAGCAGGCCGCCAGCGCCAGCGCCGCGATCAGTACCGTGCCCAGGGGCAGGGGGCGGCGCGCGCTGGTGGAGGCGACCAGCGCGTCAGACGAGGAGGCGGATCGTGTGGACATCATTGTTCTCCAGGGCGTTGGGCACAAAACTGGCGTGGCCCAAAAGCGAGGGTGTCGTCCCCCTCCCGCGTAGCGAGAGAGGGGGCGCCGTGCAACGGGAAGCGGCGTAGCCGCTCAGGGGGGATATTGTTCAAACCCTCCTGACGACCTTGCGGCCCATCAGCCCGGCCGGCCGCACGATGAGCACGCCCACGATCAGCACCAGGGCCACCGAGAGCTTGAGTTCGGTGCCGACCACGTAGCTGCCCACCAGGTTTTCAAGCACGCCCACGATGAAGCCGCCCAGCACGGCGCCCGCGGGGCTGTCGATGCCGCCCAGCAGCGCGCCCGCAAAGGCATACAGCAGCACGCCGCTCATCATGTGCGGATCAAGGAAGACCACGGGCGCCACCATCATCCCGGCCACCGCGCCGATGGCGCCGGCCAGGCCCCAGCCCAGCATCAGCATGCGCCCCACGGAGATGCCCACCAGGCGCGAGGAGGCCGGGTTCTGCGCGGCCGCGCGCATGGCCAGCCCCAGCGGCGTGAGCCGGAAGAAGGCAAACAGCAGGGCCACGATGGACAGCGCCACGAAGATGGTGCCCACCTCATGGGCCGACATCAGGGCGCTGCCATACCAGGCGTCGGCCGGGAACGGGCTGGGAAACTCCTTGATGGTGTAGCCGAAGATCCAGCCGGCCAGGCTGTGGAAGACGATCAGCAGGCCGATGAAGACCACCACCTGGGCCAGGTCCGCCGCCTTGTGCATGGGGCGGATGATGGCGAACTCCACGGCCGCGCCCAGCACGAAGGACAGCGCCACCGTGGCCAGGAAGGCCCACCAGTACGGCAGCCCCGCCTGCAGCAGCGCCCAGGCGATGAAGGTGGAGAACATGGCCATCTCGCCCTGCGCGAAATTGATGTGGTGCGTGGCCTGGTAGATCATGACCAGGGCCAGCGCCACGGTGGCGTAGATGCCGCCCGTGGCCAGGCCGGCCAGCAACTGGTGGATGAAGGCGTCCATGGCCGCTACTCCCCGAGATAGGCCTGGCGTACCGCATCGTTGCGGCGCATGGCTTCGCTGGAGCCGTGCAGCACGATGCGGCCGGTCTCCAGCAGGTAGGCGCTGTGCGCCAGCTCCAGCGCCAGGCGCGCGTTCTGCTCCACCAGCAGGATGGTCGTGCCCTGCTCGGCGTTGATGCGCTGCAGGATGCCGAAGATGTCGCGCACCACCAGCGGCGCCAGGCCGAAGGAGGGCTCGTCCAGCAGCAGCAGGCGCGGGCGGCCCATGAGGGCGCGGGCAATGGCCAGCATCTGCTGCTCGCCGCCAGACAGCGTCCCGGCCTGCTGGGTGCGGCGCTCGCGCAGGCGGGGGAAGTAGCCGAACATGCGCTCCATATCGCTGCCCACGTCTGCACGGGCAGCGCGCGTGGGCCGGGCCTGCGCGCCCAGGCGCAGGTTCTCCTCGGCGCTGAGCTGGGCGAAGGTGCCGCGCCCGTCGGGCACATGGCCCACGCCCTGGCGCGCGATGCGCTCGGTGCTGTGCCGGTCTATGCGTTCGCCGGCCAGGCGCACCTCGCCGCGTGTGTCCACCAGGTGGCGGCAGATGGCGCGCAGCGTGGTGGTCTTGCCCGCGCCATTGGCGCCCAGCAGGGCCGTGACGCGGCCTTCGGCCAGGTCCATGTCGATGCCGTCCAGCACGCGCACCGACCCGTAGGCCGCATGCAGTCCGCGGATTTCAAGCAGTGCCGGCATGCGCCACCTCCCTGTCCTGATCCTGCGGCTGCATGTCCGAGCCCAGGTAGGCGCGGATGACTTCGGCATGGGCGCGGACCTCGCCCGGCGTGCCTTCGGCGATCTTGCGGCCGAAGTTCAGCGCCACGACCTTGTCGCTCACGCGCATGACCAGGCCCATGTGGTGCTCCACCAGCAGCACGGTCAGCCCCAGCCGGTCGCGCAGCGACAGGATCAGTTCGCCCAGGCCGGCCAGCTCCTCATGGTTGAGGCCGCAGGCCGGCTCGTCCAGCAGCAGCAACTGCGGGCGGCAGGCCAGGGCGCGCGCCAGCTCCACGCGCTTTTGCGTGCCGAAGGGCAGGTCGGCCACGCGGCGCTCTGCCACGCCCGTCAGCTCCAGCAGGGCCATCAGCGATTGCGCCTGGGCGCGGGCTTCTGCCTCGCGCCGGCGCACGCCGGGCAGGCGCAGGGCGTCGCGCACAAAGCCGGCGTGCTGGTGGCTGTGCGTGCCCAGGCGCACGTTGTCGGCCACCGTCATGCTGGAAAACAGGGCCAGGTTCTGGAAGGTGCGGCCCATGCCCAGCGCGGCCATGCGGTGGCGCGCCAGCGTGGCCAGCGGCTGGCCGCGAAAGCGGATGTGGCCGGCCTGCCAGGCATACAGCCGCGACAGGCAGTTGAACAGGCTGCTCTTGCCCGCACCGTTGGGGCCGATGAGGCCGCAGATCTGGCCTGCCGCAACATCGAAACTCACACCGTCCAGCGCGACGATGCCGCCGAAGCGCAGCGAAACGCCTTCGATGCGCAGCAGGGGCTGCGAGTCCTGGCTCATGGCTTTCCCTCCCCCCGATGGTGGGCGGCCGGCGCTGGCCGCGCCGGTCGCACGGTGGCATGGCGGCGCCTACAGGCGCTCGATGATGGTGACGTTGGCCATGCCGCCGCCCTCGCACATGGTCTGCAGGCCGTAGCGCCCGCCGCGCGCATGCAGGGCGTGGACCAGCGTGGCCATGAGCTTGGTGCCCGAGGCGCCCAGCGGATGGCCCAGCGCAATGGCGCCGCCGTTGACGTTGAGCCGCGCCGGATCGGCGCCCGTGGTCTGCAGCCAGGCCAGGGGCACGGGGGCAAAGGCCTCGTTGACTTCGTACAGGTCGATGTCGGAGATGCGCATGCCGGCCTTCTTCAGCGCGGCCTGGGTGGCGGGGATGGGGGCCTCCAGCATGATCACCGGGTCGTGCCCGAGCAGGCTCATGTGGTGGATGCGCGCCAGCGGCTGCACGCCCAGGGCCTTGAGGCCGCGCTCGCTGACCACCATGACGCCGCTGGCGCCATCGCAGATCTGGCTGGCCGTGGCGGCGGTCACGCAGCCGCCCTCGCGGATGGTCTTGACGCCGGCAATGCCTTCCAGCGTGGCGTTGAAGCGTATGCCTTCGTCCACCGTGTGCGGCTGGCCTTCGCCCTCGGCACCGCCTTCGGCGCTGCGCGCCTGCACGGCCAGGATCTCGCGGTCGAAGCGGCCCTCGCGCGCGGCCTGCACGGCGCGCTCATGGCTTTGCAGCGCATAGGCGTCCAGCTGGTCCTTGGCCAGGCCGTACTTGCCGGCCATCATCTCGGCGCCCATGAACTGGCTGAACTCCACGCCCGGATAGCGCTGCTGCATGGCCGGACTCATGTACACGCCCAGGCCGGCCTTGGCGGGCAGGGCGTTGGGCGTGCCCATGGGCACGCGCGACATGCTCTCCACGCCTGCGGCGATCACCATGTCCATGCTGCCCGACATCACGGCCTGGGCCGCGAAATGCAGGGCCTGCTGGGACGACCCGCACTGCCGGTCCACCGTGGTGCCCGGCACGGACTCGGGCAGGGACGAGGCCAGCACCGCGTTGCGCGCCACGTTCGTCGCCTGCTGGCCGACCTGGCTGACGCAGCCCATGATCACGTCCTCGACCTGGGCCGGGTCGGCCTGGCTGCGGCGCACCAGCTCGTCCAGCACCTGGGCCGCGAGATCGGCCGGATGCCAGCCCGAGAGCTTTCCGCCGCGCTTGCCGCCTGCCGTGCGCGTGGCGGCAACGATGTATGCCTGTGCCATGGATATGTCTCCTGTTCCTGTATTCCTGGGGGGATGGTGGCCCGGCCGGCGCGGGCCGGGCATCGTCGCAAGCGACGATTCCGGCCAGGGAAAACGCGGGGACGGTTAGTGGCTGGGCGGTGCGCCTAACGCGGCGCCATGCGGATGGCGCCGTCCAGGCGCACGCACTCGCCGTTGAAGTAGCCGTTGGTGATCATGGTCTCGGCCAGGTGGGCGTATTCGTCGGGCTGGCCCAGCCGCTTGGGGAAGGGCACGGAGGCGGCCAGCGCCGCCTTCACGTTGTCGGGCGCGCCCTGCAGCAGCGGCGTGTCGAAGATGCCGGGCAGGATGGTGTTCACGCGGATGCCCTCGCCCATGAGGTCGCGCGCGATGGGCAGGGTCATGCCCGTGATGCCGGCCTTGCTGGCCGAGTAGCTGGCCTGGCCCATCTGCCCGTCCTGCGCCGCCACCGAGGCCGTGTTGACGATGGCGCCGCGCTCGCCGTCGGCCAGCGGCTCCAGTGTGAGCATGCCCGCCGCCGACTTGGCGATGCAGCGGAAGGTGCCCACCAGGTTGATCTGGATGATGCGGTCGAAGTTGGCCACGGGCAGGTGCCGGATCTCGCCCGTGGCCTTGTCGCGGCTGGCCGTCTTGACGGCATTGCCCGTGCCCGCGCAGTTGACCAGGATGCGCTCCTGCCCGTGGGCCGCGCGGGCCTGGGCAAAGCCCGCGTCCACGCTGGCCTCGTCGGTCACGTCCACGCGGCAGAACAGGCCGCCTGTCTCGCGCGCCAGCGCCTGCCCGGCCGTCTCGTTGAGGTCGAACAGGGCGACGCGCACGCCCCTGGCGGCCAGGCGGCGCGCGGTGGCCGCGCCCAGGCCCGATGCCCCGCCCGTGACGACGGCGCCGATGCTTGCGTCAAGCTTCATGTGTGGGTCTCCTTTGTGAGAGTCTTTGCCGCGCGCCCTGTCGCCTTGGCTCGCGACAGGGCGCGCTGCGCTGCCTATGATCTGCAGGCCAGTCTAGGAATCACCCCGCATTGCCGCCATCGTCGAAACCGACGAAAGTGCCCGCTCCTTCACTCCTGCCATGTGCTCCTCGCCCGCATGCCGTTCCCAGTGCCCATTCCTGCTCCCGGTTCCGGCTATGTGCCCCAGGCCAAGCTGAGCCCGCCGCGCGCGGCCGCAGCCCAGGTGGCGCGCCTGGCGGTGGCCGCGCGCTGGCCCGAGGCGCTGCGCGCCCGTGTGGTGCTGGTGCGTGCGCCGGCCGGCTTCGGCAAGACCACGGCCATGCGCCAGATGCGCGAGCGCCTGCAGGCCGAAGGGCAGGCCACGGCCTGGCTCACGCTGGATGCCGCCGACAACGATGTCTCGCGCTTTCTGCAATGCCTGGGCGCGGCCGTGCGCGGCCTGGGCGGCATGGCCGAGCGCGAGGCGGACGGGCCGGGCGAGCTGTCCCGGGCGCTGCAGTCGCTGGCCGGCGAAGGCCGGTCGTTTGCGCTGTTCATCGACGATTTCGAGGTGCTGCACAACGATGCCGTGCTGGGCCTGGTGCGCCAGCTGATGGAGCAGTTGCCCGTGCACGGCCGGCTGGTCATAGGCTCGCGCGCGCTGCCGGCCCTGGGGCTGGGGCGGTTGCGCACCAGCGGCCAGCTGCTCGAGATCGATGCGGCGCTGCTGCGCTTTTCAGCGGCCGAGGCCGAGGAGTTCTTTCGCCTGCGCGGCTGCGCGCTGCCGCGCGAGGCCGTGGCGCGCCTGGTGGACAAGACCGAAGGCTGGATAGGCGCGCTGTGGCTGGCCTCGCTGGCGCTGGAGCGGCATGGGGCGCACAGCGACTTCATCGAGCGCTTCTCGGGCTCGGAGCGTGCCGTGGCCGACTACCTGGCCGAGGACGTGCTGGTACAGCAGGCCGCGCCCGTGCGCGATTTTTTGCTGCGCACCAGCATCCTGCGCACGCTGGATGCCCAGGTCTGCCAGGCCCTGGTGCCGCGCGCCGATGGCGCCGCCATGCTGCAGGCGCTGGAGCAGGCCCATCTGTTCTTGCTGCCGCTGGCCGACGAAGGGCAGGGCAGGCGCAGCTGGCGCTACCACAGCATGTTTGCCGACTTCCTTCGCGCCCAGCTGCAGCGCGAGCGCCCCGGCGAGGTACAGCGCCTGCACCTGGCGGCCAGCGGCTGGTACGAATCCTGCGGCCGGCCCGTGCCCGCCATCGAGCATGCGCTGGAAGGCGGCGACCTGCCGCATGCCCTGTCCCTGCTGGCGCGCCATGCCGAGGCGCTGATGGAGCAGGGCCGCATGCGCCTGCTGTCGCGCTGGTTCACGGCCCTGCCGGCGCCGCTGCTGGCGCGCGAGCCGCTGCTGCAGGCCGTCGCCGCCTATGCCGACTGCTTCACCCGCGGTCCCGTGCAGGCACAGCTGTGGCTGGATGCGCTGGAGCCCGGCATGGCCGCCGACTCTGCCGCGCAGGCCCTGGTCATCGCCCTGCGGCCGCTGCTGCTGGCCATGATGGACCGCGTGGAAGAGGCTGCGCCCCTGGGCCGCGAGGCGCTGGCGCGCCTGCCCAGCTGCCGGCCCTTTGCGGACAGCTCGCTGACCAATGCCATGGCCTACGTGGCATCGGTGCTGGGCGATACCGACGAGGCCCGCCGCCTGCTGGATGCGGCACGCAGCACCCAGGCCGGCAGCCTGTTCAGCCGCATGTACACCGAGGCCATGGAGGGCGTGCTGGACCTGTCGGGCGGACGGCTGCGGCAGGCGGCGTCGCGCTTTCGCGTGGCGCTGGCCGCCACGCCGCGCAGCGCCTCCTACAACCCCACCAACGGCAATGCCTGGGCCGGCGTGCTGCATGCCGGCGTGCTCTACGAGACCAACGACCTCGACGGCGCCGACCACCTGCTCAACGTCTACCTGCCGCTGGCCCGCGATGTGGGCCTGCCCGACCACGTGATCGCCAGCTACCGCATGCGCGCGCGCATCGCCTTCCTGCGCGGCGACGTGGATGCCGCCGTGGGCCTGCTCACCGAACTGGAATACCTGGGGCACGAGCGCCAGCTGCCGCGCGTGACGGCCAGCGCGCGGCTGGAGCATGCGCGCATCTTCGTGCTGCAGGGCAACCGGGCCGCCGCGTCCGAGGCGCTGGAGCGTGCCGACGATCCCGGCGTATGGCCGCGCGTGGAACGCCTGCGCCTGCCGCCGCACGAGGTGGAGGACATCGCCATCGCCCGGCTGCGCTGGGGGCTGCACTTTGGCGACTGCCGTGCCGTGCGCGATGCCATCGCCCCCTTGCTGGCCGATGCGCAACTGCGCGGGCGACGCCACCGCAGCCTCAAGCTGCAGGTGCTGTGCGCGCTGGCCGAGGCGGGCTGCGGCGACATGGACGCCGCAGCCGCCATGCTGGCCCAGCCGCTGCGCCACGGGGCCAGCGAAGGCTTTGTGCGCCTGATGCTCGATGAGGGGCCGCTGCTCGCGCCCGTGCTGCAGCGTGTGCTGTCGCCCTCACTGACGCCTGCACTGTCGCGCCGCACGGAAGCGGCGGAGCCGGAGGCTGCCGCCCATGCGCAGCGGCTGCTGTCTGCCCTGGGCGAGCCCGCCGAGCCCGCCGATCCCCCCGAGCTGCAGGCAGCGGATGCGCCCCAGGACCCGGCGCCGGCCACGGCGCTTGCCGAGCCCCTGACCCGCAAGGAGCTGCGCGTGCTGGAACTGCTGGCCTCGGGCTACTCCAATGCGGCCATGGCCGAAAAGCTCTTCGTCTCCGACAGCACGGTGCGCACCCACCTGCGCAGCATCAACCTCAAGCTGGGCGCGCGCAGCCGCACCCAGGCCGTGGCGCTGGCGCGGGAGCTGCGGGTTCTGCGCTAGGCCGCTGGCGGCTCAAGCCTGCAGATGGCGCGCATAGGTCAGGAACACTTCGTCACGCACCCAGCCCAGCGACTCGTACAGCGCCTGGGCGCGCAGGTTGTTGCGGGCCGTGGTCAGGTCCATGCGTGCATGGCCCGTGGCGCGGGCATGGGCTTCGGCCGCCAGCAGCAGGGCGCGGCCCACGCCCAGGCGGCGCGCATCGGGCACCACGAAGAGGTCGTAGAGCACGTAGATGGGCGCGGCCAGCACCGAGCAGAACGAGGGGTAGAGCTGGCAAAAGCCCAGGGCGCTGCCGTCCGGTCGGCGGGCCAGCAGGATCACGGATTCGCCGCGCTCCAGCCGCGCCGTGATGAAGGCCAGCGCCGCGTCGGCATCCGCAGGTTGCTCGTAGAACTGGCGGTAGGCGTCGAACAGCGGAGCGATCAGCGCGGCGTCTTCGGGGATGGCGGTGTGTATGGCTGTGGAGTTCATCGGTGGTCCGGGGCGGAGGTTGCCAGCATGGCGCAGGGCAAGGATGCCGTGCTCATATCTTTGCTGAATCTCTCCATTTGGAGATGTGATTTGACCTGGATCATGGACAGGCGAAACACTCCCGGCCCATGTCCGAACAAAAGATCGAGTTCTACAAGGGGGCCGCTGGCGGCTGGGGCGCACTGCGCAGCGTGAGCCAGGCCCTGATGCGCCAGGATATCGCCGTCAAGGGCGCCAAGACGCTGCTGTCGGCCAACCAGCCCGACGGCTTCGACTGCCCGGGCTGCGCCTGGCCCGACCGCAACCACCATTCCACCTTCGAGTTCTGCGAGAACGGCGCCAAGGCCGTGGCGGCCGAGGCCACGGCGCGCCGCGTGACGCCCGAATTCTTTGCCCGGCACACGGTGGCCGAGCTCATGGCGCAAAGCGATTTCTGGCTGGAAGACCAGGGCCGGCTCACCGAGCCCATGGTGTACGACGCGGCCAGCGACCGCTACCGGCCCATCGCCTGGGACGACGCCTTTGCGCTGATTGCCCGCCACCTGAACGCGCTGCCCGACCCGAACCAGGCCATCTTCTACACCTCGGGCCGCGCCAGCAACGAGGCGGCCTTCCTGTACCAGCTGTTCGTGCGCGCCTACGGCACCAACAATTTCCCCGACTGCTCCAACATGTGCCACGAGCCCAGCGGCAGCGGCATGAAGCCGCAGATCGGCGTGGGCAAGGGCACGGTGCAGCTGGCCGATTTCGAGCAGGCCGATGCCATCTTCATCTTCGGCCAGAACCCCGGCACCAACCACCCGCGCATGCTGGGCGAACTGCGCGCAGCCCACAAGCGCGGCGCGCGCATCCTGAGCTTCAACCCGCTGCGCGAGCGCGGGCTGGAGCGCTTCCAGGACCCGCAAAGCAAGCTGGAGATGGCCACCCTGGGCGCCACGCCCATCAGCACGCACTACTTCCAGCTGCGCGTGGGCGGCGACATCGCGGCCGTCAAGGGCATCATGAAGCATGTGATCGCGCAGGACGATGCACTGGGGCACGGGTGCGGCGGCGTGCTCGACCATGCCTTCATCGCCGAACACACGACCGGCTTCGAGGCCCTGGCCGAGGACCTGCGGGCCGAGGACTGGGGCCTGCTGGAGGCCGAGTCCGGCCTGAGCCGCGCGCAGATGCAGACGGCGGCCGAGGTCTACATCGCCGCCCGCAGCACCATCGTCTGCTGGGGCATGGGCATCACGCAGCACATGCATTCGGTGGCCGCCGTGCAGATGCTGGTCAACCTGCTGCTGCTGCGCGGCAACATCGGCCGCCCCGGCGCAGGTGCCTGCCCGGTGCGCGGCCACAGCAATGTGCAGGGCGACCGCAGCATGGGCATCTGGGAAAAGCCGCCGGCCGCGCTGCTGGACCGGCTGCAGCAGGTCTTCGGCTTCGAGCCGCCGCGCGCCCACGGCGTGGACGTGGTCGAGTCCATCCGCCTCATGCTCGAAGGCAGGGGCAAGGTCTTCTTCGCGCTGGGCGGCAACTTCGCGGCGGCCACGCCCGACACGCATGCCACCTGGCAGGCGCTGCGCCGCTGCGACCTGACCGTGCATGTGACCACCAAGCTCAACCGCAGCCACCTGGTGCACGGCCGCGAGGCGCTGATCCTGCCCTGCCTGGGCCGCACCGAGATCGACATGCAGGCCACCGGCCCGCAGGGCGTGACGGTGGAGGACTCCATGGGCATGGTCCATATCTCCAGCGGCATCAACCCGCCTGCGTCCGAGCACCTGCTCAGCGAGATCGCCATCGTCGCGCGCCTGGCCGCCGCCACGCTGGGCGCGCAGCGGCCCGTGCACTGGCTGGAGCTGGCTGGCGACTATGCACGCATACGCGAGCTGATCGAGCAGGTCTTCGACGACTTCCACGACTTCAACGCGCGCGTGGCCGTGCCGGGCGGCTTCAAGCTGCGCAATGCGGCGAGCGAGCGCATCTGGGAGACGCCCCGGGGCAAGGCCGGCTTCTTCGTGCACGCCGTGCCGCGCGACACGCCCGTGCACCGCGCGCGCGCCGCGCGCAGCCCCGGCGCATCGCCGGTGTTCACGCTGTTCACCACGCGCTCGCACGACCAGTACAACACCACCATCTACGGCATGGACGACCGCTATCGCGGCGTCTTCGGACAGCGCCGCGTGGTCTTCATCCATGCCGAGGACATCCGCGCCCTGGGCTTGAAGGATGGCGACTGGGTGGACCTGCAGACGGTGTGGGATGACGGCCAGCAGCGCAGCGCCGAGCGCTTCAGGCTCGTGGCCTACGACATTCCGCGCGGCTGCATCGCTGCCTACTATCCCGAGACCAATCCGCTGGTGCCGCTGTCGGCCACGGCCATCGTGGCGGGCACGCCCAGCTCCAAGTCCATTCCCGTGCAGCTGGTGGCGCACCGGCTGCCTGCCGTGCCGTCTCTTGCGCTGGAAGAAATGGCGGCCTGAAGTGCAAGGCATGGAAGAACTGGCCGCCGCCATCCTGCGCGAATTGGCCACCGAGCCCGCACCCATGTCCCTGCCCAGGCTGGGCAAGCGACTGGGGCAGGGCGCCAGCGTGCTCATGCGCTGCCTGGCGCTGATGGGCGATGCACCCATTGCCGGCACACCGGGGCCGGGCTGGGTCAGGCTGGAGCAGGAAGAGGGGCGGTGGCTGGCGGCCCTGACGGAGCGCGGGCGCTTGTGGGTGGAGGCCGAGGCCTGTCAGGCGCTGGCCGAGGGCACGGGCCGCGTGCGGTAGAACTGCATCGGAAACTCCTGCATTTCCTTGGCGTGCTGGTTGATCACCGCGCGCTTCATCTTGCCCACCACGTGCATCTCGCAGGGCTTGCAGTCGAAGCGCAGCGTGAGTTTTTCCTTGCCGTTGATCAGCTGCAGCGGCTCGGCCTTGATCGTGCCCTTGACGCCGATGACGCCCTTGGCCTGCTTGGGGCACAGGCTCATGGAAAAGCGCACGCAATGCTTGGTGATCATCAGGCTGACTTCGCCTTCTTCTTCCTTGCTCTCGTAGGCCGCGTCGATGACCTTGACGCCGTGCTTGATGTAGAAGTCGTGCGCCTTCTGGTTGTAGACGTTGGCCAGGTAGGTCAGCGTGTCCTCGGGGAAGGGCACGGGCGGCTCCACGGGCAGGGCGCGCGGCAGGCGCACGAAGCCGGCCTGGCGCGCGGCCTCCAGCGCGGCGACGGCGTCGCGGCGCAGCTGGTTCAGGGCCGAGGCCGGCACGAACCAGGGCTGGCTCAGCTGCAGGCCGATGTCATGCACGGAAAAAATGGTGGCGCCGAAGCGGCCCAGCTGCTCGCGCAGCGTGGCCTCGGCACGGGCTGCGTCGGTGGCGGCCTGGTGTTCCTGCACGATGGCGGCGGTGGCGGTGAAGCCGTCCTCGTCGGTCAGCGTGAGCGCAAAGCCGTCGGGCGTTTCCTTGAGTTCGGCCCACAGGCCGATGCGGCGGTCGCTGGATTTCTTGTCCAGCGTGCGCACCCAGGCCATGTCGCGGTTGCGGTTGACTTCCAGGCCCTTGCGCAGGTCCTTGAAGCCGGCGATGGGGTCCTTGGGGAACAGGCGCCACAGCGACTTCTTCGCATCCACCGACTCGGCGCGGTTGATCTGCAGGCCCACCAGTTCCTTTTGCAGGTCGTAGTAGCACAGGCCGTCGCCGTTGTGCAGTTCGGTGTCGCGGCTCGAGGTCTCGATCTCCACGAAGTTCTCGCCCACCTTGGTGACCCAGCCGATGGCGCGGCCCGGTGTCTTGGGCGTGTCGAAGGCGCCGATGTCGTCCTTGCGGCCGTTGACGAAGTAGTCGGTGAACTCGCGGTTGAAGTTCTGGTCGGGGTCGGGCGTGAAGCTGAACGTGGTGCTGCCTGAAGACGAGCGCGCCAGCGGCGTGTCGGAGAATTCGCGCTCCTCGATGATTTCGTCCAGCAGCTTGCGGTAGTGGGCCGTGATGTTCTTCACGTAGCCCATGTCCTTGTAGCGGCCCTCGATCTTGAAGCTGCGCACGCCGGCGTCGATCAGTGCGCGCAGGTTGTCGCTCTGGTTGTTGTCCTTCATGGACAGCACGTGCTTTTCGTGGGCAATGATGCGGCCGCTGGCGTCCAGCACCTCGTAGGGCAGGCGGCAGGCCTGGTTGCAGTCGCCGCGGTTGGCGCTGCGGCCCGTGTGGGCGTGGGTGATGTAGCACTGGCCCGAGTAGGCCACGCACAGCGCGCCGTGCACGAAGAATTCGATGGTGGTGCGCGCCGGGTCGGTGGCCGCACGCACGGCGGCGATCTGCTGCAGGTCCAGCTCGCGCGCAACGACGATCTGCGACAGGCCGGCATCCTGCAGGAAGCGGGCCTTCTCGGGCGTGCGGATGTCGGTCTGGGTGCTGGCGTGCAGCTGGATGGGCGGCAGGTCCAACTCCAGCAGGCCCATGTCCTGGATGATCAGCGCGTCGGCACCGGCCTCGTAGATCTGCCAGGCCATCTTGCGCGCAGCCTCGAGTTCATCGTCGCGCAGGATGGTGTTGAGCGTGATGAAGATGCGGCTGCCGAAGCGGTGCGCGTGGTTGATCAGGCGCTGCAGGTCGCGGATGTCGTTGCCCGCCGTGGCGCGCGCGCCGAAGGCCGGGCCGCCGATGTAGACGGCGTCGGCGCCATGGTTCACGGCCTCGATGCCGATGTCGGCATCGCGCGCGGGAGACAGGAGTTCGAGCTGGTGGGGCAGGAGGGACATGGGGCTTTGTGGTGTTCTGTGTTCGTACCCGCACCGGCGTGGGGGGGCCGGGCGTCGGGCGCAATGCGGGGGAAAACTGGCCCCCACGCTACCCTTGCTGCGCAAGGTCCGCTGCCCCCCAAGGGGGCCGCTTTTTGTCTTGGGGCGGTCCGGCGACGAAAACCTCGCAGCCCGCTTGCGGTGAGGCGCAGCATTATCGCCGCAGCCCCGAAAAAACGCGCGCCAGGGGGTATGCGCCCGATGCCCGGACGCGCAGCGCCGGTTTTTGCCTATCCTTTAGGATGCGCACTGCACGGGCCGGGCCGCCATGCCGGATACCCCGGCCCGTGCCTGCTCCGCCCCGGGCCTGATGCGCGCTTTCTGCGCCAGGCCTTGCCCGGCCGGGCAGCGCCCGAGTGGGCCACGCCGCAGCGGATTTCGTTTGCCAGGGCGCCTGTTTCACACATTGACCGTTATTTCCAGGAGTTGCCATGCACGCCTCGATTCGCCATTTCCCGTGGGCCGGCCCGGCCCTGCTGTGCACCCTGCTGGGCAGCGGCGGCCTGGCCTGGGCGCTGCCGGGAAGCGGCCCGGCCAACGGGCAGTCGGCAGGGGCTTCCGCTGCGGCGGCTGCACCCGGTACGGCCGCTGCACCTGCTGCAACTGCTGCGCCCAGTTCAGCCGATGCGCCCCTGGTGGTGCGCATTGCCCATGCGGGGCCGGTGTCCGGCCCCATCGCCAGCCTGGGCAAGGATGAGGAAAACGGCGTGCGCATGGCCCTGGACGATCTCAACGCCAAGGGGCTGGAGATCGGCGGGCGCAAGCTGCGCTGGAAGCTGGAGGCCGGCGACGATGGCGGCGACCCCGGCCAGGCCGTGGCCCTGGCCCGGCGCCTGTGCGACAAGAAGGTGGCGGCCGTGGTCGGCCACCTGCAGTCGGGCACCACGCTGCCTGCCACATCCATCTACCACGACTGCGGCATCGTCATGGTCACGCCTGCGGCCAGCAACCCGGCCATCACCCAGTCGGGCTATGACACCACGTACCGCGTGATCGCCGACGACCGCGCCATGGTCGATGCGCTGGTGTCCCACGCCGTGGGCAAGCTGGGCGTCAAGCGCGTGGCCATCATCGATGACCGCTCGGCCTACGGCCAGGGCATCGTGGCGCTGTTCGAGGCCCAGGCGCGCGAGCAGGGCATCGAGATCGTGGACAAGCAGTACACCGGCGACAAGTCCACGGACTTCGTCCCCATCCTCACAGCCATCAAGGGCAAGAAGCCGGACGCCATCTTCTTCGGCGGCCTGGACGCCCAGGCCGGCCCCATGCTCAGGCAGATGGCCCAACTGGCCATGGACAAGGTGCGCCTGCTGGGCGGCGACGGCCTGTGCACGCTGCGCCTGCCCGAGCTGGCGGGCAACACGTCCCCGCTGCGCAATGTGACCTGCGCCGTGGGCGGCAGCCCGCTGGAGCGCATGCCAGGCGGCGCTGCCTGGAAGCAGCGCTACGACCAGCGCTTTGCCGACCAGTACCAGGTCTTCAGCCCCTACGCCTACGACGCCACCATGGTGCTGGCCCAGGCCATGGTGCGGGCCGACTCCATCCGGCCCGACGCCTTTATCCCCTATCTGCGCCAGACCCGGCATGACGGCGTGACGGCGCCGATTGCCTTCACGCCCCAGGGCGAGCTGCAGGCGCCGGTCGTCACGCTCTATCAATATGCGCAGGGCGTGCGCAAGCCGCTGCCCTGACCCCCTGTCGCCCGGACACTGTGACACCTTGACTGCAGAGCACCGTCCACTGCCGCAGGCCGACGACGAGGCCTGGATGCGCGCCGCCCTGGAGCTGGCGCGTGCCGCCGCCCAGGCGGGCGAGGTGCCCGTGGGCGCCATCATCGTCAAGGACGGCGCCATCGTCGGGCGGGGCCGCAACGCGCCCGTGGCCCAGGGCGACCCCACGGCCCATGCCGAGGTGCTGGCGCTGCGCGACGCGGCCGCGCGCCTGGGCAACTACCGGCTGGACGATTGCACGCTCTATGTGACCCTGGAGCCTTGCACCATGTGCAGCGGCGCCATGCTGCATGCGCGGCTGGGCCGCGTGGTCTATGGCGCGGCCGAGCCGCGCACGGGCGCGGCCGGATCGGTGCTGGACGTGTTTGCGCTGCCGCAGATCAACCACCACACGCAGGTGACGCGCGGCGTGCTGGCTGGCGAATGCGCGGCCCTGATGTCGGACTTCTTTCGCACGCGCCGCGCCGAGCAGCGCGCGGCCCAGCCGCATCCGCTCAAGGACACGGCGCTGCGCCATGCGGATTCCACCTTTGGCGACTTTGCCCAGCCGCAGTGGCGCAGCGATCTGCCGGCGCTGGCAGGCCTGCGCCTGGCCGTGGTCGATGAAGGACCGCGCGATGCGCCGCTGACCTGGCTGTGCCTGCACGGCAGCCCGGCATGGGGCCAGCTGTTCCAGCCCATGCTGCCCGGCTGGCTCCAGGCCGGCCATCGCGTGGTGGTCCCCGACCTGCCGGGCTTTGGCCGCAGCGACCAGCCCAAGAAGGAGAAGGCGCACAGCGCGGCCTGGCATGTGCAAGTGCTGCGCGAGCTGGTGCTGGCGCTGGACCTGCGAAGCATCGTGCTGGTCGGCCATGACGATGGCGCGCGCCTGGGCCTGGCCGTAGCGCAGGCCGAGCCCGCCCGTTTTTGCGGCGCCTGGCTCATGAATGCCTGGCCCGCAGGCCCGGCGCCCGATGCCTGCGTGCAATGGTTTGCGCAGGCGGCGCGCAAGCCGTCATGGCCCGTGGGCCGCGCCATGCACGAGGCGGGTGAGGAGGCCGGCGCACAGCCGCAGGCCTGGAACCTGCCGTTTTCCCAACCCGGCCACCGCGCCGCGCTGCAGGCCTGGCCCCGGGTGCAGGCCGAAATGCCGGCCCTGCCGATGGAGTTGCTGGTGCAGTGGAGCCAACAGCAGCGCCTGTGGGTGCAGGGCGGCGAGCACGATGCGCTGCTGCCCGCGCCCGCATGGCGCCAGGCCTGGCTGCAGGCGCTGCCACAGCTGCCGCCAGCGCAGCTGCGCCTATCCCCGTGCGGCCATTGGGTTCCCCTGTGCGCTGCCGGCATGGTGGCCGACGCTGTGGAATACTTCCGCCCGTAGGCCTGCGCCGCCGGCCCCTTGCCGGGGCTGCGCAGCGGCAGGTCCCCGTCTTCACTCCCCTTGCAATATGGAGCATGCCGGCCAGGGCCGGCATGGAACCACCTTGGCCACTTCGCGCAGTTCCCGCTCTTCCAGCACGCCCGGCACACCCAGCACATCCGGCACGCCCCGCAAAAAGGCAGCCGCTGCCGCGCCTGCACCCGTTGATCACGCGCACGAACATGTGCATTCCGCCGACGGCACCTGCTGTGCCCACGGGCACGAGCATCCACATGACGATGGCGCTGCCCACAGCCACGACCACGATCATGGCCATGTGTATGCCGCCGACGGCAGCTGCTGCGGCCATGCGCATGACCAGGGTCCGCGCCATATCTACATCTACTCGCCCGCCGGTGCCGTGCGCGACAAGGCCGGCTTCAAGCGCGGCGTGCGCCGCCTGGAGGCCATGGGCCATCAGGTGGAGATCGATGCCGATGCACTGAGCAGCCACCAGCGCTTTGCAGGCGACGACGCCACGCGCCTGGCGGCCATCGAGCGCGCAGCGGCCAGCGGTGCCGACCTGGCGCTGCCCACGCGCGGCGGCTACGGCCTCACGCGCATCCTGCCGGGCATCAAGTACAAGGCCGTGGCCAAGGCCATCGCAGGCGGCACGCGCTTCGTGGGCCTGAGCGACTTCACGGCGCTGTCGCTGGCCCTGCTGGCCAAGACCGGCGCCACCACCTGGGCCGGCCCGCTGCTGGTGCACGACTTCGGCCGCCCCGACGACGAGGGCGGCGTGGACGACATCATGCTGGACTGCTTCAACGACCTGCTCAGCGGCCAGGGCGAGGGCGCGGGCTGGCAGATGCCGAAGATCGGCCTGCGCGAAGACGGCAAGCCCGTCGTCAAGGATTTCTACATCAGCGGCGGCGCCACGCTGTGGGGCGGCAACCTGGCCGTGCTGGTCTCCCTGCTGGGCACGCCTTACTTCCCGCAGATCAAGGGCGGCATCCTGTTCCTGGAAGACGTGGGCGAGCATCCCTACCGCGTGGAACGCATGCTGACCCAGCTGCTGCATGCCGGCGTGCTGGCCCAGCAAAAGGCCATCGTGTTCGGCCAGTTCAGCGAGTTCAAGCTCAGCTCGCATGACAAGGGCTTCAAGCTGCAGACCGTGATCGACTGGCTGCGCAGCCAGGTCAAGTGCCCCGTGCTGCAGGGCCTGCCCTACGGCCATGTGCCGACCAAGGTGATGCTGCCCGTGGGCGCGCCCGTGTCGCTGTCGGTCGAAGGGCGCGATGCGCTGATCTACTGGGGCCACGTACACTGAGCGGCAAGGAGCAGACGGCATGCTGCAGATGTGGGAGTTCGCGGCCTACCCGCTGCTGGCGCTGATGTTCGTCGGCATCTTCACGCGCGAGGTGATCGCGCCGGCCTCGCGCAACCATTGCGACCGGCGCTGGCTGATCCTGTCCACGCTGCTGGGCCTGGGCACGCTGGCCACCACCTTGGCGGTAGGCCATCTGTTCTCGGACAGCATCCGCCGCCATGCGTTGCTGGACGTGGGCCGGCAATGGCCGGCCTGGGCCGTGGGCGCACTGAGCTTTGTGCTCACCAGCTTTGTCTTTTACTGGTGGCACCGCGCCACGCACCGGTCGGACACGCTGTGGCGCCTGTTCCACCAGCTGCACCACAGCGCGCCGCGCGTGGAGGCGCTCACGGCGTTTTTCGCCCATCCCATGGACACGGCCGCCGCCGTGCTGCTGAGCGCGCTGTCCAGCTACTGGGTGCTGGGGGCCAGCCCGCTGGCTGCCGCCTTCGCCATCGGCCTCACGGGGGCGTTCGACCTGTTCCTGCATGCCGACATCCGCACGCCGCGCTGGCTGGGATACATCGTGCAGCGGCCCGAGATGCACACCGTGCACCACCAGTACGGCCACCATGCGCAGAACTACGGCCTGCCCGTCTGGGACCTGCTGTTCGGCACCTGGGCCAATCCGGCCGAGCGGGCGGAGCGCCTGGGCTTCGATGCCGACAAGGCCGAGCGCGTGACCGACATGCTGCGCTGGCAAGACGTGCACAAGCAGAACTCCCCCTGAGACGCTGCGCGCCTTCCCCCTCTCGCTTCGCGGGGGGACGACAGCCTCGCTGCGGGGCGGCGCGGCCGGCGTAGGCCCTTGCTCGCTGTCCCTTGTCCTTGGCCGCACCAGTTTTTGAGGCTCTGTACGGTGGCGGGGGGGCTGACTGCTATTCGAGGTAGCGGCCGTTTTCCTTGCGGCGGGCGCGCATGCCGGTGCGCAGGAAGAGCACGGTGCCGCCTTGCTCGGCCAGCGGCGCGCGCGTGTCGCCGCACAGGTGGGCGTCCAGGCGCTGGGGCAGGTTCTCCAGCAGGGAGCGGATGGCGGACAGGTCGGTGTCGGCCGCTTCGGGGTGGTCGCGCACGAAGCCTTCAAGGTAGGCGCGGGCATCGGCCTGCAGCTGCTCGCGCGTGGTGGCCAGCGAGACGTAGCTGACGCCGGCCTGGCCCGGCGCCTCGGTTCCCAGCAGGTAGCAGCCTATGTAGTCACCACGGGGCTGGCCCACGGGCGGGTCCTGGCTGAGCTTCTTCAAGAGGCTGAAAGGCCACATTCCTGGTACTTCCTGTTTCTGTCTGGCGCCCTGCATCCATTTGCGCAGGGCGGGCGCTGATTGTCGCCTGAAGGCGGGGCCAGACTTGCTGACGATTCGTCGTGAGCAATGTGAGCAATGGACCAGTTCATATGCTACAAACTGCAACACTACGATATGAAAAAAGGCAGGGGGAAGGGAGAAGAATGGGAATCATGCGAATCCTGAACTCGCGATGGTGGAGCGTGGGCGCCGTGGCGTTGGTCGGCTCGGCCTTGCTGGCCGGTAGCGCGGTGGCCATCTATGCCGTGCGCGTGCAGCCGGTGCTCGACGGACAGCTCACGCTGGCCGGCCTGGAGCAGCCCGTGCGTGTGCGGCGCGACGAGGCCGACATCACCCACATCAGCGCCTTCACGCCGCAGGACCTGTGGCGCGCGCTGGGCCATGTGCATGCGCAGGAGCGCGGCTGGCAGCTGGAGTTCAACCGCCGCCTGATGCACGGCACGCTGTCCGAGATCCTCGGGCCGGCCACGCTGGATACCGACAAGCTCATGCGTGCGCTGGACATACGCGGCGCGGCGCGGCGCCAGTACGCATCCCTGCCCGCCAACGCGCGCGAGGCGCTGCAGGCCTACAGCGAGGGCATCGCGGCCTTCTATGCGGCCCTGCCCATGCGCCAGCATCCGCAGGTGCCCGAATTCATGCTGCTGGGCACCACGCCGGGCGGAGGCGACAGCTCGGCCTGGGCGCCCGAGGACAGCGTGGGCTGGGCGCTGATGATGGCGCTGGACCTGGGCGGCAACTGGGGCAACGAGTTCGCGCGGCTGGCCGCGCTCTCGCAACTGGACACACAGCAGCTGTGGCAGCTGATGCCGCCCTATCCGGGCGAGGCGCCGGCCACCGCCACCGACCTTGCGGCCCTCTACCGGGGCCTGGGCGTGTACCGCCAGGAGGCACAGGCGGCGTCTGCGCCCAAGGTGGCTGCCGCCGGCGAGGCGAGCGATGCCTGGGCCCGCTGGTCCCGCGACATGGTGCGCGATGCGGGCACCAACGACGGCAAGGGCAGCAACAACTGGGTGCTCTCGGGCAGCCGCACGGTCAGCGGCAAGCCCCTGCTGGCCAACGATCCCCATCTGGGCCTGAGCGCGCCCGCCATCTGGTACTACGCGCGCCTGCAGTCGCCCGCCGGCCATGCGCAGGACGGCACGCCGCTGGCGCCCATCGATGTGGTGGGGGCCACCCTGCCGGGCCTGCCCTTCGTGGTGCTGGGGCGCACGCGCGAGGTGGCCTGGGGCTTTACCAACACCAATCCCGATGTGCAGGATCTGTACCTGGAGCAGATCGATCCAGGCAACCCGGGCCGCTACCGCACGCCCGACGGCTGGGCGCCTTTCACCGAGCGCAGCGAGCGCATCAGGGTCAAGGGCCGGGCCGATGTGCAGCTCACGCTGCGCAGCACGCGCCACGGCCCCGTGATCAGCGATGTGCAGCCCCAGTACGAGGCCGTGCTCGACAAGCGCCGCTACGCCGTGGCCCTGCGCTGGGCCGCGCTGGACACCGACAACCTCACCGTGCAGGCCGGCCTGCGCGCCAACGAGGCGCGCAGCGTGGCCCAGCTGTTCGAGGCCTTTGCCGACTACCACTCGCCCATGCAGAGCATCGTCGCGGCCGATGTCCATGGCGACATCGGCTTCAAGGCCGCAGGCCGGGTGCCGCTGCGCGCGGCCGACAACGACCTGCGCGGCGTGGCGCCCGCGCCGGGCTGGGAGGCACGCTACGACTGGCAGGGCTGGCTGCCCTACGACCAGGCCCCGCAGGACGATGGAACGGCGCAGGGCTATCTGGCCACCGCCAACCAGCGCATCACGCGCGAGGGCTATGCCCACTTCCTCACCCAGGACTGGAGCCTGCCGTACCGGCACCAGCGCATCACCGAACTCATCGATGCGAAGGACAGGCACGACGTGGTCAGCATGGCCTCCATCCAGAACGACCAGACCTCGCTGGCCGCCCGCGCCCTGCTGCCGCAAATGCTCAAGGCCCTGGACGAAGCGCCGGCCACACATCCGCTGGCCGGGCAGGCGCGCCGGGTGATGGCGCAGTTCGACGGCCGCATGGATGCCGCGCAGGCCGCGCCCCTGATCTTTGCCGCCTGGGTGGACGAACTCACGCGCGGCCTGGTGATCCCGCGCATTGGCGCCCAGACCTTTGCGGCCACCTATGGCAAGCGCGATTACCGCGCGGGCATCGAAGGCATGCTGGAGCGCCGCGATGGCTGGTGGTGCGCAGCGGCGGGCTGCAGCGCCCAGGTCAGCCAGGCGCTGGACCGGGCGCTGGCGCGCCTGCAGGCCACGCAGGGCAGCGACCTGGGCCGCTGGCGCTGGGGCGCGGTGCATGCGGCCCTGAGCAGCCACCGGCCGCTGGGCAGCGTGGGGCTGCTGGCGGGCATCTTCAATGTCAGCGTGCCTTCGGGCGGTGACAGCTACACCGTCAACGTGGGCCAGTACCTGCCCGGCGATGCCAGGGCGCCGTTCGCCAACCGCCATGCGGCATCGCTGCGCGCCATCTACGACCTGGCCGAGCCCGAGCGCTCGCTGTTCATCTACCAGACCGGCCAAAGCGGCGTGGCCCTGTCCAGCCGCTATGCGGACATGTCTGCCGAATGGGCCGACGGCCGCTACCGGCCGCTGCAGATGGCGCCCGCGCGCTGGCGCCATTCCATGATGCTGCGGCCGCAGTAGGTTGCAGTAGGTTGCATTAGGCTGCAGTAGCGGCGCGCGCAGGCCTCAGGTGCCGAGGAATTGCTCGATCAGCCCGGCCACGGCCGCCGGCTGGTCGTGGTGCAGCATGTGGCCGGCGTCCTGGACCACGGCCGTGCGGCAGTCGGCAATCTGCCCGATGCGCTCGTGGTACTCGGCCAGCGTGTAGCGGTCCTTCCACCACATGCCCAGGCTGTCGTCGCTGGCCTCGATGGCCAGAACGGGTGCGGTGATGGCACGGTACAGGGCCAGGATTTCTTCCACGCGGAACAGCTGCGCGCTGATGAGCTTGTGCGCCGTGTCGCCCAGGATTTCCCAGCGGCCCTGCGCATCGGGCGCCGCCCAGTGGTGGGCCAGCCACAGCGCCTTGTCCTCGGGCAGGCGGCGGTTGGTCTTCATCAGCCGGCGCGCCACGTCCTGCACGCTGTCATAGCTCTTGAGTTCCATGCCGCCGCTGCGCAGCTGGCGCAGCTCGTCCATCCACTGCGCATAGCGCGCAGGCGCCTGGTCTGGCCGGGTGGCCGGCATGCCGAAGCCTTCGAGGTTGACCAGCCGGCGTATGCGCGCAGGCCGCGCGCCCGCATACATCATGGACACGTTGCCGCCCATGCTGTGGCCCACCAGGTCCACGGGCATATCGCCCACCAGGGTGTCCAGCAGATGGTCCAGGTCGCCCAGGTAGTCGGCAAAGTCATGCCGGTCGGCAGGCCATGCCGGCCGGCTCAGGCCGAAGCCGCGCCAGTCCGGCGCGATGATGCGGCGCCCCGCCATGAAGGCCTCGCCAAAGGCATCGACCACGAACTGGTAGGAGGCCGCCACATCCATCCAGCCGTGCACCAGCACCAGCGGCGCCAGCGCGGGATCGCCATCCACGGGCCCCCACTCGCGCACGTGGTACTCCATGGTGCGCACCGGCACCATGCGCGAGCGCCAGGGGCGTGTGGGAGCGTAGATGGGCGCTTCTTCAGCGGCCGTGGCGGGGAGGGAAGAGGGGGCTTGCAGCATCCCGCCGATTATTCCGGTTTGCTGCTGTGCAGCAGTCAGGGGCGGGACAGCGGTTGCGCGGGATTTCCCTGTGGCGGCAGACCCGCAGGTAGTAACCCGAGCGCCGCCGCCGCTGATGCACGGCATCAGAAACAATGATTGGCCGGCCGGGCCGGCGCTGCCTACAGTGGGTTGCAGATCGACCGCACAACAACCCGAAGGAGACAGCAATGCAGCAACGCAGATGGCTGACGGCCGCCATGGCCGCAGGATTGTGGGGCGCCGCCATGGCGGCGCAGGCCGGCACGGTGACGGTGCTGACCTCGTTTCCCAAGGAGCTGACCACGGCCTACCAGAAGGCCTTCGAGGCGGCCAATCCGGGGATCAAGATCGAGATCCTGAACAAGAACACCACGGCCGCCGTGGCCTATGTGCGCGAGCTGCCCGAGGGCCAGCGGCCCGACATCATGTGGGCCAGCGCCCCTGATGCCTTCGAGGTGCTGGCGCGCAACAAGCTGCTGACCGCCGCGCCCGAGACGCGCAATCCGGCCGCGCCCGCCAAGATCGGCAACTACCCACTCAACGACCCGCAGGGCCTGTACTACGGCCAGGCGCTGGCCGGCTACGGAATCATGTGGAACACGCGCTACCTGAAGGCGCACAAGCTGGCGGCGCCCAAGGAGTGGAGCGACCTGACGCGGCCCGAGTACTTCGGCCACATCGCCATCTCCTCGCCCTCGCGCTCGGGCACCACGCAGCTGACGGTGGAGACCATCCTGCAGGGCGAGGGCTGGGACAAGGGCTGGCGCCAGCTGCTGTCCATGATGGGCAACGCCGCCGCCGTGACCGACCGCAGCTTTGCCGTGCCCGATGGCGTGAACAACGGCCAGTACGGCATAGGCATCGTGATCGATTTCTTCGGGCTGGCGGGCAAGTATTCGGGCTTCCCGGTGGACTTCGCCTACCCGGCGATGACGGCTGTGGTGCCGGCCAACATCGCGCTGATCGCGGGCGCCAAGAATGCCGATGAGGCGCGCAAGTTCATGGCCTTCACCATGTCGGTGCCGGGCCAGCAGCTGCTGTTCGACCCCAAGATCAGCCGCCTGCCCATCCTGCCCTACAGCCAGCTCAAGGCGCCGGCCGGCTACCCCGTGCCGCAGGAGGTGGCGCAGCGCGCCAAGGTGCAGTTCGATGCCAATCTGTCCGAGTCGCGCTATGCCGTGGTGATCAGCCTGTTCGACCAGATGGTGACCTTCCGCCTCAAGGAGCTGCAGGCGGCCACGCGCGCCATCCAGGAGGCGCACAAGGCCCTGCAGGCCAAGCCCAATGCCAAGGGGCAGGAGCTGCTGGCCCAGGCGCGCGATATCGCCTACTCGCCGCTGGTGGGCGAAGCCAATGTGAAGGACGAGCAGTTCCTGGAGCTGTTCCGCAAGAGCCGGCGCGATGTGGCCGTGTCCAAGGAGCTGACGGGCCTGGAGCAGATGTGGGCCGACAAGGCGCGTGCCAACTACGAGCGCGCAGGCAAGCTGGCCGCCGAGGCGCGCGGCCTGGCCCGGTAAGTGGCGGGCGCAGGGGCCCGGCACCGGGCGCCTGCATGCACTCCCCTTGGCAGTCTCTTTCGCTGCGGAGCATTCGCATGAGCATCGATTCCATGGCGGCGCCCGGCGCCGCCCCCCTTGCTGCGCGCGCACGGCGCATTCCGTCGGGCTGGGGGCCGTGGCTGGCCTTCGCGCTGATCCTGGCCTTTTTGCTGGCCTTTCTCATCGTGCCCGTGGGCATGGTGGTCTACACCGCCTTCGTCAATGAAGGCGGCGGGCTCACGCTGGGGCACTTCGGCAATTTCTTCGGCCAGACCGTCTTCCGCGAGTCGTTCTTCAACAGCCTGGGCGTGTCCCTGGCCAGCGTGTTCTTCTCCAGCCTGATCGCCGTGCCGCTGGCCTACCTGACGGTGCGCTTCGAGTTCCGGGGCGCGCTGCTGATACAGACGCTGGGCGTGCTGCCGCTGATCATGCCGCCCTTCGTGGGGGCGGTGGCGCTGCAGCTGATCTTCGGGCGCAGCGGCTCGGTCAACCTGCTGCTGGACGACTGGTTCGGCTTCACCGTGCCCATCATGGAGGGGCTGACGGGCGTGATCTTCGTGGAGAGCATCCACTACTTCCCGTTCATCCTGCTCAACCTCGTGGCGGCCATGCGCAATATCGACGGGGCCATGGAGGAGTCGGCGCTGAACCTGGGCTCGCGTGGATTCCGGCTGTTCCGGCGCGTGATCTTTCCGCTGGCCATGCCCGGCTACCTGGCGGGCGCGGCCCTGGTGTTCGTCAAGGTGTTCGACGACCTGGGCACGCCGCTGGTGATGGGCGTGACCAATATGCTGGCGCCCCAGGCCTATCTGCGCATCACCTCGGTGGGGCTCGATGATCCGCTGGGCTATGTGATCAGCGTGATCATGATCGCGTTCTCCATCGTTGCCCTGTGGCTGGCCGCGCGGGTGATGAAGGGCAAGGACTACGCCACGCTGCAAAAGGGCGGCAGCGCGCTGCAAAAGCGCCGGCTGTCGGCCTGGGAGGCGCTGCTGGCCTATGGCTGGATCGCCCTGGTGCTGCTGGTGGTGCTGGCGCCGCACATCGGCATCTTGCTGATGTCCTTCTCCAAGGTCTGGAGCTTCTCGGTGCTGCCCGACAGCTATACGCTGGAGCACTACGCCACGGTGTTCACCGACTCGGGCTACATGATCGGCAACACGCTGCTGTACTGCCTGATGGCAGCGGGCATCGACGTGGTGATCGGCACCGCCATCGCCTACCTGATCCTGCGCACCCGGCTGCCTGCCCGGCAGTGGCTGGACTACCTGGCCTCGGTGGCGCTGGCGATTCCGGGGCTGGTGCTGGCCATCGGCTACCTGCGGCTGTTCAAGGGCGTGAACCTGCCCTTCACCGACACACCCATCGTCACCACCTGGGTGCTGATCATGCTGGCCTATGCGGTGCGGCGGCTGCCGTATGCGCTGCGCTCGTGCATGGCGGCGCTGCAGCAGGTGCACATCTCGCTGGAGGAGGCCGCGCAAAGCCTGGGCGCGGGCCGCACCAGCGTGATACGGCGCGTGATGGTGCCGCTGATGGCCGGCGGCATCCTGGCCGGCTTCGTCACCAGCTTCATCACGGCGGCGGTGGAGCTGTCGGCCACCATCATGCTGGCCTCGGCCCAGAGCCAGGCGCCCATGAGCTACGGCATCTACCTGTACATGCAAAGCATCTCGGGGCGCGGGCCCGGTGCGGCATTGGGCGTGCTGGCCGTGGTCGTGGTCGGCCTGGGCACGTATTTCTCGCACCGCTTCGTGGAGCGCTCGCGCGCCACCGTGCAATCGACTTCGGAGTGAACCGCCATGCACCTGGACCCTGTCTCCCTCGAATGCAGGCACATCAGCCTGAGCTACGGCAGCAACGAAGTGCTGCGCGACGTCAACCTCAAGATCGAGCCCGGTGAGTTCTTCGCGCTGCTGGGGCCTTCGGGCTCGGGCAAGTCCACGCTGCTGCGGCTGATCGCGGGCTTCAACCGGCACCAGCGCGGCGAGCTGCTGGTGGGCGGGCAGGACATCACGGGCGTGCCGCCGCATGCGCGCAACATCGGCATGGTGTTCCAGAACTACGCGCTGTGGCCGCACATGACGGTGTACGACAACGTGGCCTTCGGCCTGGTCGAGCGCCGCGAAAGCCGCGACACCATCCGCCGCAAGGTGGGCGAAGTGCTGGAGCTGGTGGGCCTGTCGCAGTACGCGCAGCGCCGCCCGGGCCAGCTGTCGGGCGGGCAGCAGCAGCGCGTGGCGCTGGCGCGCACCGTGGTGATCGCGCCCAAGCTGCTGCTGCTGGACGAGCCGCTGTCCAACCTCGACAAGCAGCTGCGCGTGCAGATGCGCGAGGAACTGCGCAGCCTGCAGCGCAAGCTGGGCCTGACCACCATCTTCGTCACCCACGACCAGGAAGAGGCCATGACCACGGCCGACCGCATGGCCGTGCTCGACAAGGGCGTGCTGCAGCAGGTAGGCTCGGCGGCGGGGCTGTACGACTATCCGGCCAACCGCTTCGTGGCGGGCTTTGTCGGCACGGCCAATGTGCTGGAGGGCGAGGTGCTGCCGACGATAGGCGAGTCGCTGGTCTTCAAGGTGCCGGGCCTGGGCACGCTGACCCTGCCGCGCCCGGCCCAGCCGCCCGTGCCGGGGCGTGCGGCGCTGGCCTTCCGGCCGCACCAGGTGCAGATTGCGGTGCGCGACGATGCGGGCGATGCCTCGCGTGTGTGGGTGGAAGGGCAGATCGAGAGCGCCGAATTCCTGGGCGAGTTCTCGCGCTACCGCGTGCGCGTGGGCGAGGTGGCCGTGGTCGCCGACCAGGCGCACTACGCGGGCATTGCCATGTTCCCCATGGGCATGCCGGTGCGCCTGGGCATCGAGCCCACGCAGCTGCGCTACCTCGATGAGTGAACGATGAGACGGCTAGGGATGTTCCCTGAAACCCGGGCCTGCCCGGGCCGCAGGCCCTGGCGCCTGCGCTAGGCTGGCCGCCCATGGAGATGTATCAGCTGCGCGCCTACGTCACGGCGGCCACGCTGGGCAGCGTCACGCGCACGGCCGAGGCCCTGCACCTGACCCAGCCCGCCATCACGGCCCAGATCAAGGCGCTGGAGGAAGAGCTGGGCGTGGCGCTGTTCGACCGGCGCCCGGGCCGCATCAGCCTCACGCGGGCCGGCGAGGCCCTGATGGAGCCCGCCCGGCAGGTGCTGGATGCGGCAGGACGGCTGCAGGGCCAGGCCCGCGAGCTGCAGGGCGAGGTCACCGGCCAGCTGCTGCTGGGCACGGTGGCCGACCCCGAGGCGCTGCGCCTGGGCTCGCTGCTGCATGGCCTGGTGGAGGCGCTGCCGCTGCTGGACATCAAGACACGCCAGGGCTGGGCCGAGGAGCTGCGCGCGCAGGTCGCGGCCGGCGGCCTGCAGGGCGCGTTCTACATCGGCGCCCACATGCCGCGCGACCTGGGCGCGCTGGTGCTGCAGACACTGCACTACCGCGTGGCGGCGCCGCCCGCGCTGCGCGAGCGCGTCCTGCAATCGGGCTGGAAGGACCTGGCGCAACTGCCCTGGATCGGTGCGCCCGCGCAGCACCATGAGCAGGCCCTGCTGCTGGCGCTGTTCGCCCGCCAGGGGCTGAGCCCCAATCAGATCGTGGAAAGCGATGCCGCCGCCGCGCCCGAGAGCCTGGTGCGCGCCGGCCTGGGCCTGGCGCTGCTGCGCGAGGACCGCGCCCTGGCCGCGGCCGAGCATGGCTGCGTGGCCATCTGGCCGCATGCGCGCGTGTCGGCGCAGCTGGGCTTCATCCACCCGCGCGAGGCCGAGCACGACCCGGCCCTGGTGGCCACGCTGTCGCAGCTGCGCAGGGTCTGGGGGCTGACCGAGGTTCAGGCGGCGGCGCCGCCGCCGGCCTGAGGGGTGCCTGCCTGGACGATGGCCTCGACCAGCGCATCGAGGCTGCCCTGGCGTTCCTGCTCGCCCACCTCGAACAGCTCCAGCACGCCGGTGCCGCGCAGGATGGCGAAGGCCATGGCCGCAAAGCCCTGGGGGCGGGGATGGTGGGCCGCGATCTCGGGGAAGACGTCCAGGAAGCGGGTGTAGAACACGCTGTCCACATGTACCCGGCGCGCGTCCACGCGGTCGAACAGCGAGGGGGAGGCCTTGCAGCCGAAGAACATGCTCCAGGCCGCCTGGTAGTTGGCCGCGCCGAAGATGTTGTCCCAGGCCAGGGTGACGAAGGCCTCGGCACGCTCGCGCAGGGGCAGGGCCTTGTCGGGCCAGACCGTGCCCTGGTCGCTCAGCGGCTCCATGACCTCGATGACCAGCCGCTCCATCAGCGCATCGCGGCTCTCGAAGTGGTGCTGCAGCGCGCCCAGCGACACATCGGCGCCGCGCGCGATGGCCTGCAGCGTGGCGCTCTTGAAGCCGCCCTCGCGCAGCAGCGCCAGGGCGGAGTCGATGATCTTGCGTTGCGTTGTCTCCACACGCTCGGTCTGCGGCGTGCGTGCGCGCCGCTGCGTGGCGGACGTCGTCATGTTCTGGGCTCCAGAGGGCAAAAAAATAATAGTAGATTGTTTTTGTTTGTTGCGGGCGTTCAACCGTTGCCGGAGTGCGGCATGGCGGGCGGCAATGCGTCGATCGCCTTCGCTACTCCTTCTTTTTGGGCTTGTCCATAGGGATAAATTACAAGAAATAATAATTTATTGTTTTTTATAGTTGATACCCATCAACAAGGGGCGCACAAGGCCCCGCATTCCAACAGGCACCCCACGAGGAGACATTGCCGTGAAGACCACCGAAGTGTTCCAACCCCTGCGCCGCCGCGCGCCTTGCTGAGAGCCGGAGCACCCCCTTGATGCACAGTTCTTCTTCGCAGGGCCATCTGGAGCGCAGGCTCAAGAACCGCCATATCCAGCTCATCGCGCTGGGCGGCACCATCGGCACGGGCCTGTTCCTGGGCTCGGCCGGCATCATCGAGCTGGCCGGCCCGTCCGTGCTGCTCGGCTACGCCATTGGCGGGCTGATCATCTTTTTCATCATGCGTTTCCTGGGCGAGATGCTGGTCGAGGAGCCCAACGCGGGCTCGTTCAGCTATTTCGCCAACCGCTACCTGGGCCGCTTCGCGGGCTTTCTGGCGGGCTGGAACTGTGTGGCGCTGTATGTGCTGGTGGGCATGCTGGAGCTGACGGCCGCAGGCAAGTTCATCCAGTTCTGGTGGCCCGGCATACCCACCTGGGTGACGGCGGCGGTGTTCTTCGTGCTGATCAACGGCGTGAACTTCATCAACGTCAAGGCCTATGGCGAGTTCGAGTTCTGGTTCGCGCTGATCAAGATCGTGGCCGTGATGGCCATGATCGGCGCAGGCCTGTATTTGCTGTTCAGCGCCGACCGGCCCGAGCAGACCGTGCGCAACCTGTGGACGCACGGCGGCTTCTTTCCCAACGGCTTCTCAGGCCTGGTGATGGCCTTCGCCTTCATCATGTTCGCCTTCGGTGGCGTGGAGATGCTGGGCTTCGCGGCGGCCGAGACCGACCAGCCGCGCACCGTCATCCCCAAGGCCGTGAACCAGCTGATCTACCGCGTGCTGGTGTTCTACATCGGCTCCATGGCCGTGCTGATGTCGCTGATGCCCTGGACCGACCTGCTGGGCCAGCTCAAGGCCGGCGGCGACACCTACAGCAGCAGTCCCTTCGTGCTGGTGTTCTCGGGCCTGGGCGAGAACGTGGCCGCCCACCTGCTGAACTTCGTGATCCTCACGGCCACGCTGTCGGTCTACAACAGCATGGTCTACAGCAACAGCCGCCTGCTGTACGGCATGGCCAACGAAGGCAATGCGCCGCGTTCGCTGATGCAGGTCAACCGCCGCGGCGTGCCGGTGCGGGCCATCGTCTATCCGGCCATCTTCACGGCGCTGGCCATCGTGCTGAACTATGTGGCGCCGGCCGGCGTGCTGGAGTTGCTGATGTCGCTGATCGTGGCGGCGCTGGTGATTACCTGGACCATCATCATCGTGGCGCACTGGCGCTTTCGCCGGGCCCATGCGGCACGCGGGACCGTGCTGGGCTTTCCCGCACCGGCCGCGCCGCTGACCAATGCCATCTGCCTGGCCGCCATGGCCCTGGTGGTGGGCGTGATGCTGCTGACACCGTCGGTGCGGTCCTCCGCGCTGGCCATTCCGATCTGGGTCCTGGTGGTCTACGGGGCCTATCGCCTCGTGTTCCGCCAACGTCCCACGCCTGTGCTGGAATCCGTACTGGAACCCGCGCACATCCCCCGTTGAAACCTTCAAGGAGAACCAACCATGGCAGACCTGTTCGACAACCCGATGGGCCTGATGGGCTTCGAATTCGTGGAATTCGCATCGCCCACGCCCGGCGTGCTGGAGCCGCTGTTCGAGAAGCTGGGCTTCACGCTGGTGGCCAGGCACCGTTCCAAGAACGTGCTGCTGTACCGCCAGGGAGGCATCAACTTCATCATCAACAATGAGCCGGGGCAGGCCGCCTATTTCGCTGCCGAGCACGGCGCCTCGGCCTGCGGCCTGGCCTTCCGCGTCAAGGATGCGCACCAGGCCTACAAGCGCGCGCTGGAGCTGGGCGCGCAGCCGGTGGAGATCCCCACGGGTCCCATGGAGCTGCGCCTGCCGGCCATCAAGGGCATCGGCGGCGCGCCGCTGTACCTGATCGACCGCTTCGACGAAGGCAAGTCCATCTATGACATCGACTTCGAGTTCCTGCCCGGCGTGGACCGCAACCCCAAGGGCCACGGCTTCCAGGTGGTGGACCACCTGACGCACAACGTCTACCGCGGCCGCATGACCTACTGGGCGGACTTCTACAGCAAGCTGTTCAATTTCCGTGAGATCCGCTACTTCGACATCTCGGGCGAGTACACCGGCCTGGCCTCCAAGGCCATGACGGCGCCCGACGGCCTGATCCGCATCCCGCTGAACGAGGAATCGCGCCAGGGCGGCGGCCAGATCGAGGAGTTCCTCATGCAGTTCAACGGCGAGGGCATCCAGCACATCGCGCTGCTGACGGACAACCTGCTGGACTCCATCGACCAGCTGCAGATGGCCGGCATTCCGCTGCTGACCGCGCCCAACGACATCTACTACCAGAACCTGGAAGGCCGCCTGCCCGGCCACGGCCAGCCCGTGGGCGAGCTGCAGGCACGCGGCATCCTGCTGGACGGCACGACCGAGGGCGGCCAGCCGCGCCTGCTGCTGCAGATCTTCTCCCAGCCCATGCTGGGGCCCGTGTTCTTCGAGTTCATCGAGCGCAAGGGCAACTACCGCGAGGGCTTCGGCGAAGGCAATTTCAAGGCCCTGTTCGAGTCCATGGAGCGCGACCAGATCAACCGCGGCGTGCTGCAGGCCGAGGCACCGCAGGGCGCCTGATACCGACGGACGCAGCGCGCCCGCCCGGCCCTGGCCGGGTGGGCGCGCTGTCGTCAGGGTAAACACGGGCGGCCCTACACTCGGTGCCCATGAATTCCCCCTCGATGCAACCGGTGGCGCTCGGTCAAAGCGCATTGCAAGTCAGCCCCATCTGCCTGGGCACCATGACGTTCGGCGAGCAGGTCGGCGAGGCCGAGGCCTTTGCCATCATGGACCGCGCGCTGGAACGCGGCGTGGACTTCTTCGACACGGCCGAGATGTATGCCGTGCCCGCACGCGCCGAAACCTGCGGCGCCACCGAAACCATCATCGGCCGCTGGTTCGCCCAGCGCCCTGGCGCGCGCGCCAAGGTCGTGCTGGCCACCAAGGTGGCCGGTCCTTCGCGGGGCATGCCCTGGGTGCGCGAGGGCAAGGGCATGACGGCGGCCGACATCGCCGCCTCCTGCGAAGGCAGCCTGCGCCGCCTGGGCACGGACGTGATCGACCTCTACCAGATCCACTGGCCCGAGCGCAATGTGCCGGCCTTCGGCCAGCTGTACTACGACCCGTCCAAGGAAAGCTCGCAGACCGGCATCCATGAGCAGCTCGAGGCGCTGGGCCGCCTGGTCCGTGAAGGCAAGGTGCGCCACATCGGCCTGTCCAACGAAACGCCCTGGGGCGTGCACGAATTCGTGCGCCTGGCCGAGCAGCACGGCCTGCCGCGCGTGGCCTCGGTGCAGAACGCCTACTGCCTGCTCAACCGCAGCTGGGAAAATGGCATGGACGAAAGCTGCCACCGCCTGGGTGTCTCGCTGCTGGCCTATTCGCCGCTGGCCTTCGGCCTGCTCACGGGCAAGTTCGACGTGCATGCGCCCACCGATCCCGCTGCGCCGCAGGCCGCACGCATTGCGCGCTACGAGTCCGTGCGCAAGCAGCGCTGGGGCCGGCCCGAAGCCCTGGCCGCCGCGCGCCGCTACAACGCGCTGGCGCGCGAGCACGGCATGACGCCCACGCAGCTGGCGCTGGCGTTTTGCTACACCAAGTGGCAGGTGGCCAGCACCATCATCGGCGTGACCTCGGTGGCCCAGCTCGATGAGGACCTGAACGCCTGGGGCACGCAACTGTCGCCCGAACTGCTGTCGGCCATCGACGCCATCCGCTGGGAAGTGCGCGACCCTGCGCAATAGGCCTCGGCCCTGCGCAATAGGCCTAGGCTCTGCGCCTTCAGCGGCTGCACTCGCCCTTGAGCGCAGCGGCCGCCAGCATGGGCAGGCTCAGCAGGCCCATGCCGCCGCCCTTGAACTCGCCCTTCATGCAGTCGCCCTGGGCGGCCTCGCGCATGCCGCTGGCCAGCGGGTCCTCGCGCTGCGCAGGGATCTGGGGCCTGACCAGGCCCTGCCGGGCCGCCGACTGCACGGCCTCGCGGCCTGCGGCCGAGTCCAGCAGGCGGCCCATGGCCCTGGCGCTGCGCGCGGCGTCCGGAGCGGCCTCGGTGTCGGCGAGCACAGGCGCTTGCGCGGCGGCTGTCGCGGCCTGCTCCGTGGCCTTTGCAGCCCCTGCGCTTTGCCTTGATGGCGGTGCGACGGCGGCGGTGTCCGGCCGTCGCGTAGGCGCGGGCGCCGGTCCGGGCCGGGCAGCCACTGGAGCAGGAGCAGGAGAGGGGGCCGGCGTGGGCGTCGGCATCGGCATCGGCGTCGGCGTCTCGACCCAGACCACCTGAAGGCGGTGCGCCTCGGCCTGCCCGCTGCCGGGCCGCGCATTGTCCGGGGCCAGACCCTGCCACAGCAGCGCCCCATGAAGCAGCAGCGACAGCAGCAGGCCCGCGATCAGCCGCAGCCGTCCGCTGCTCAAGCCTCGGGCCCTGCCACCCATTCCAGCAGGTCGCCGGGCTGGCACTGCAGTGCCTCGCAGATGCGCTCCAGCGTGTCGAAGCGCACGCCGCGCACCTTGCCGCTCTTGAGCAGGGAAATATTCTGTTCGGTGATGCCGACCATCTCGGCCAGTTCGCGCGAGCGCATCTTGCGGCGCGCCAGCATCACATCGAGGTGGACGATGATGGGCATGGTTCAGTCGCCATCCCGGAATCGGTTGGCGTCGCGAAGGAAGATCACCAGGGTCAGCAGGAATAGGCCCAGCAGCACCAATGCGGCCTCGTACAGGTGCAGCGAGAGCGGGCGCTGGCCGGGGAGCACCATGAGGTGGATCGTGATGGGAACGCCGCTCATACGAATCCCGCGTTCTCGTCGGCGATGCGCCGCGCCTGCAGCATCACATGGGCGATGGAGACCAGCACCACGCCGAGCAGGACCAGCAGGCCATCGTGCCAGTACAGGCCCAGCGTGACGAAGCGCTGCCCTGGCGGATTGCCCATGCTGGCCGCCACCGACATCAGCGCGCGCGTGAAGGGCAGGGCCAGCGCGCCCGCCAGCACCGTCCAGGCAAAGCGCATCAGGGCGTGCTGCGCCTGCTGGCCGAAGACACGGCCCTGCAGGTACTCGCCGAACAGTGTCCACAGCTGGCGCAGCGCATACAGCCCGCAGCCCACGGGCAGCAGGCTGACCAGTGCGGTGCGCCAGCGCGCAGCCATGTCCAGCGGCTGGCCGGGCGGCATGCCCAGCAGGCCTTGCGCCTGGCCCGAAAGATCTTGCGGCGACAGCAGGGCGGCTGCCGGCAGGGCCAGCAGCGCGACGGCACCGAGGGCAATCAGGATGCGCGCCGCCTGGGAGTGGCGCCTGAGGGCGTTGCCCGCGGCGTGGGGCGTATAGTTCATGGCACAGCCTTGTATTGATGAATCGATAAAAAATTATTGTAAAACGATAAAAAATTCATGTCCAAGAAAAACTCTCATGTCAGCGAGACACCGGCCACGCAGCTGCTGCGCGCCCACAAGGTGGAGTTCACCGAGCATCCCTATGAGTACCTGGAACACGGCGGCACCGAGCACAGCGCGGCCAGCCTGGGCCTGGACGAGCACATGGTGGTCAAGACCCTGGTGATGCAGGACCAGGACGCCAGGCCGCTGATCGTGCTCATGCATGGCGACTGCAAGGTCTCCACCAAGAACCTGGCGCGGCAGATCGGGGCCAAGAGCGTGGAGCCCTGCAAGCCCGAAGTCGCCAACCGCCACAGCGGCTACCTGGTCGGCGGCACCTCGCCCTTCGGCACGCGCCGCGACATGCCGGTCTATATCGAAGAGAGCATCCTGGCGCTGCCGCGCATCGCCATCAACGGCGGGCGCCGGGGCTTTCTGGTGCAGCTGGACCCGCAGGTCTGCGTGCGGCTGCTGGATGCACGGCCCGTGCACTGCGCGCTGGCAGAATAGATGCCCTGAAGAAATGAACACGACTTGCGCACACGGGAAGGCGGCCGCCGCCTCCACCGGGTTCGCGCAGGTCCTGATGAAAAACATGTGTCGGCGATCAGGGAGGGCGGGCCATCAGGGCCGGCCGGATCGCGCGCCGGCGCTCCACAGACCGGCCAAGGACTTCAATTGAACGCGCTCTACCCCCTTCTCGCCACCGTGGCGGCCTACCTGATCGGCTCGCTGTCGTTCGCCGTCATCGTCAGCCGGGCCATGGGCCTGAATGATCCGCGTACCTATGGCAGCGGCAACCCCGGCGCCACCAATGTGCTGCGCTCCGGCAGCAAGGCGGCAGCGGCCGTCACCCTGCTGCTGGACGCCGCCAAGGGCTGGCTGCCCGTGGCCCTGGTGCAATGGTTCGGCAGCCGCTTCGGCATGGGCGACGGCACGGTGGCCATGGTGGCGCTGGCTGCCTTCCTGGGCCACCTGTACCCGGTGTTCTTCCGCTTCAAGGGCGGCAAGGGCGTGGCCACTGCCCTGGGCGTGCTGCTGGGCATCAGCGTCTGGCTGGGCCTGGCGGTGGCGCTGACCTGGCTGATCATTGCCGTGTTCTTCCGCTATTCCTCGCTGGCGGCCCTGGTGGCCTCCGTGTTCGCCCCCGTCTACTACCTGCTGTGCAGTGGCGTGGTCTGGTATGCCGAGACACCGATTGCCGCCGCCATCGTCGCCATGGCGGCCCTGCTGATCTGGCGCCACCGCGAGAACATCCAGCGCCTGATGGCCGGCAAGGAATCCAGGCTGGGCAGCAAGAAGGCCGACCCGGCAGCCGCCGCGGCCAAGCCCGGCACGGCCAAAGGCAAGCCGCATTGACCGTCGCCGCCGCGCTGCGCACCACGGGCGCAGCTTGCGTGCGGGGCGTGGCCGGCCGGTCACGCTCCAGGCCCTCTCTTCACTGACGACTCTCTCACATGGCATCCAGTCCATCGCAGCGCGTGTACCGCGCACCATGCCCCGGCTGCGGCGCGCCCGTGGAATTTGCCAGCGCCCAGGCCAGCTATGCCGTCTGCGAGTTCTGCCGCAGCACCGTGGTGCGCCAGGGCGATGTGCTGCAGCGCCGTGGCTCCATGGCCGAGGTCTTCGAGGACTACAGCCCCCTGCGCATCGGCGCCACGGGCCAGATGCTGCGCAACGGCAAGCCCGAGCACTTCACCCTGGTCGGGCGGCTGCAGCTCAAGAGCGAGGCGGGCGCCTGGAGCGAATGGGTGGCCGCGTTCAGCGATGGCGCGCTGGGCTTCCTGAGCGAGGACAACGGCCAGTTCGTCTGGTCCTGGCCCTGGGAGGCCGAGGCCCTGCGCAACGGGCCGTTCAAGGCCTCCGACTGGCTGCTGGGTTCGCAGCGTGTGCTGGGCGGCAAGAGCTTCACGGTCAGCAGCGTGCAGAACGCGCGGCTGGTATCGGCCCAGGGCGAGCTGGCGCAGCTGCCCGAGCCCGGCACACCGTACCGGCTGGTGGAGCTGCGCAGCGAGCAGGGCCAGGTGCTGTCCGTGGACTTCTCCGTCCAGCCGCCCGCGCTGAGCCTGGGCGAGCGCGTGGTGCTGGACGACCTCAGGATGCAGGGGCTGCGCGACGGCGCCTCGCTCAAGGGTGAGCAGGGCCGGCACTTCAACTGCCCCAAGTGCGGCGCTGTGGTGCCCGTGCGCTTTTCCACCACCAAGAGCCTGAGCTGCCCCAGCTGCGGGTCGCTGGTGGACCTGAGCCAGGGCATTGGCAAGGAATTGGCCTATGCGGAACAGAACGAGCCCGTGCGCCCGGCCATCCCGCTGGGCAGCAAGGGTGTGCTGGAAGGCCAGCAATGGCAGGTGGTGGGCTTTCAGCACCGCATGGGCCAGGAGCCTGGCGACGACGAGAGCTTTGGCTGGGAGGAGTACCTGCTGTTCAACCAGAAGGCCGGCTTCGCATTCCTGGTCGATTCCTCCGATGGCTGGAGCATGGCCCGCGTGACCACGGGCGTGCCCAAGCTCTCCAAGAACCGCAGCACGGCCAAGTACATGGGCCGGCAGTACCAGCTTGAATCGCGCTACACGGCCGAGACCACCTACGCCCTGGGCGAGTTCTACTGGCCCGTGCAGCGCGGCCAGACCACGCGCAATGTGGACTATGTGAGCGCAGGCGCGCAGAACAAGGCCTTCCTGGCCAGCGAGACCGAGAGCGGCGAGACCACCTGGTCGCATGGCAGCGCCGTCTCGGCCACCACGCTGGCAATGGCCTTCGGCCTCAAGCAGTTGCGTGACCGCTCGCAGGTCGGTGTGATGTCGGGCAGCCGCTTCGGGCTGTGGACCATCATCATCGGGCTGCTCATCCTCTGGCTGGTGTTCGTCACCTTGCGCGGCTGCGCATCGCGCCCCAACTGCGACCCCAATACCGACGCCAACTGCAACAGCTACACCCGCAGCAGCGGCGGCTCCTGGGGTGGCTACACCTCGGGCGGCAGCCACAAGTAAACAACGGAGAAACTGATCATGAACTTCGACTGGCTCAACCCCGCCGCCTTCTTCGGCTCGATCCTCTATGCGCTGGTGGGCGTGGTGGTGTTCTGGCTGTGCTTCTTCATCATCGACAAGATCACACCCGTGGACATGTGGGCCGAGATCGTCGAGAAGCACAACAAGGCGCTGGCCATGGTGGTGGCCGCCATGTGCCTGGGCATCAGCATCATCGTCGCTGCCGCCATCCACTGAACGGGGCCGCCTGGCCCCCGCATTCCCCATCTCCTGCCGACACGCAGCCCGCCTGAAAAGGTGCGGCTGCGCTGCGCATGGCGGCGTTGCTGCGTTGCAACAAATTCCTTGTTGATAGTGAGTTTGCAAATGATATTCGTTTGCATTCTAAATAAAATCGCCCCCTTCATTCGAAGAGAGGGTTTCCATGACAGACCATCAAGCTGCCCGCATGGCAAGGCTTTCAGTGGGTGTGACCGCTGGCATCATCACCACCGCGCTGGCGGGCGGGGTCCATGCCCAGGAGGCCGCTCCAGCCGATCCGGCCCTGGCACAGACGCAGACGCATCCTCAACAGGCCCACACCCTGCCCACGCTGCAGGTCAACGCCTCCCAGTACGACCCTGACGACGTGCGGCCCGAAGGCGTGACCACGGCGACCAAGACCTACCTGGCGCCCAAGGACATCCCGCAGACCATCGACACGCTGGAGGTCAACAAGTACAAGAGCTACGGCATCAACGACCTGGCCACCATGCTGGACGGCGTTCCCGGCGTGAACACCAGCTATGACATGCGCGGCGAAGGCGTGTACATCCGAGGCTTCAAGGCCGACGAGAGCGACATCTACCGCGACGGCGTGCGCGAGAGCGGCCAGGTACGCCGCAGCACCGCCAATGTGGAGCGCATCGAGATCCTCAAGGGCCCGGCCTCGGTGCTCTATGGCCGCAGCGCGGGCGGCGGCGTGGTCAACATGGTGAGCAAGCAGGCGCGCTTCGACGCCAAGAGCAGCATCACGCTGCGCGGCGGCTCCTGGGACAACGTGGGCGGCACCATCGACATCAACCGCGTGCTCAACGAGAACGTGGCCGTGCGACTGACGGCCGACCGCGAGCAGGCCCACAGCTTCCGCGAAGGCATACGCAACCGCAACGAGATGGTCTCGCCCAGCATCCTGGTGGACTCGCGCACGGGCTGGCGCTGGACCGGCCAGTACACCTATGACAACGTCTGGCGCGTGCCCGATCGCGGCCCGGTCTACGACCAGCTGCCGGCCGGTGTCTCCATCCGCAAGGGCTTTGCGGCGCCGGGCGACTATGTGGAAGACCGCCTGCGCGTGCTGCGCTCCGACCTGTCCTACGACTTCAACAACCGCTGGAGTCTGCGCTGGGTGGCCAGCAAGCGCGAGGCCAGCCAGGATTTCGACCACTACTTCGCCGGCACCTATCGTGCCGCCACCGGCAAGATCACGCCCAACTACGCCTGGCAGCAGACCCGCAACACCACGCTGTCCAACACGCTGGACCTGACGGGCAAGTTCAGCACGGGCAGCATCAAGCACGACCTGCTGGTGGGCCTGGAGGCCAGCGAGGAAGAGCGCGCGCCGCGCGTCGGCCAGCCCGGCAGCACCTTCGCCTATGACCCGTTGCAGCCCATCGTCTGGCCCAGCCGTCCGGCGCAGGGCAAGCCGACCCAGGACAACTATCACAAGGGCAAGGGCCAGGCGCTGTACATGCAGGACCTGGTCAGCCTGACCGAGCAGTGGAAGCTGCTGCTGGGCCTGCGCTACGACAGCTATGACTTCCAGAGCACCAACAAGATCGCCAACCTCACGCGCAAGACCGACGGCAACGGCTTCAGCCCGCGCGTGGGCGTGGTGTGGCAGCCGGTGCGCGAGCACAGCTTCTATGCGTCCTGGAACAAGAGCTATTCGCCCTATGGCGGGCGCGGCATCCTGACCGTGGAAACCGCCGTGGGCGCGGTGCCGGACGACGAGCCCCAGTACTCGCGCCAGTCCGAGGTCGGCGTCAAGAGCGACTGGCTGGGCGGTGCGCTGTCCACCCAGGTCTCCGTCTACCAGCTGGAGAAGTACAACATCCGCTATCGCCCCGATCCCGAGAATGATCCCTACACCTGGGCCATCCGGGGCAAGGACCGTTCGCGCGGCATCGAGTTCAGCGCGGCCGGCCGTGTGGCCGGTTCCTGGTATGTGCGCGGCGGCGTGGCCTTCATGCAGGCCAAGGTGGCTGAAGACGCGCAAAATCCCGCCAACGTGGGCCTGTACCTGCGTGACACGGCCAAGCGCAACGGCAACCTGTTCCTGCGCTATGCGCCCAAGGGACCCTGGTATGGCGAAGTCGGCGTGACCTACACGGGCAGCCGCTTCACCAACGCCGCCAACACGGCCCTCCTGCCCGGCTACTCGCGCTGGGATGCGCTGGTGGGCTGGCGCCAGGACGCCTGGACCGTGACCGTGGCCCTGTCCAACCTGTTCGACAAGCAGTACTGGCGCTCCAGCTCCATGCCGGGCGCACCGCGCAGCGTGCTGGTCAGCGCCAACTACCAGTTCTGACGGAACCCCCAGGAGGCGCGCGGCGCCTTCTCCCGTTGCACGGCGCCTCTCGCGCACACGGGGGGCGCATCGCGCACAATACCGGCCGTGCAAACCTCAGCCTCTCTTGCCGGCGCGCAGCCGGCGCGCCCCATCGACATCGCCCTGCTGGTCAGCGTCTTCGTGATCGCGGCCTGCGGCCTGCTCTATGAGTTGGCTGCGGGCGCGCTGGCTTCCTATCTGCTGGGCGATTCCGTCCTGCAGTTCTCCACCATCATCGGCAGCTACCTGTTCGCCATGGGCATAGGCTCCTGGCTGTCGCGCTATTTCGAGGACCACCTGCCTGCGCACTTTCTGCGCATCGAGCTGATGGTGGCCCTGATCGGCGGTGCGTTGCCGGCCACGCTGTTCATTGCCAATGCCTACGCGCCCGGCGCGTTCCGGTTCCTGCTGTACGGCATGGTGCTGGTGGTGGGCACGCTGGTGGGGCTGGAGATTCCGCTGGTGATGCGCATCCTCAAGCGCAATGTGACGCTCAAGGACCTGGTGTCCCAGGTGCTGACCTTCGACTACCTGGGGGCGCTGGCCGTGTCGCTGGCATTTCCGCTGCTGCTGGTGCCCAAGCTGGGCCTGGTGCGCACGGGGCTGCTGTTCGGCTTCATGAACGCGGCGGTGGCGGTCTGGGCACTGCTGCTGTTTCGCCATGAACTGCGGCGCCCGCGCGCCCATGCCCTGGCCTGCGCGGCCGTGCTGGCCCTGCTGGGCACGGGCATCTGGGGCGCCGACCATCTGACGCGCCTGGCCGACGACCATTTCTACCAGGACCGCATCGTGCTCTCCAGCAGCTCGCCCTACCAGCGCATCGTGGTGACGCAGGGACGCCAGGGCGCGCGGCTGTACCTCAATGGCAACCTGCAGTTCGCGCAAGGCGACGAGTACCGCTACCACGAGGCCCTGGTCCACCCCGTGATGGCCGCGCATGGCGCGCCCAAGCGCGTGGCCGTGCTGGGCGGCGGCGACGGCATGGCCGTGCGCGAGGTGCTCAAGTACCCCTCGGTGGAGTCGGTCACCCTGGTGGAGCTGGACCCGGCCATGACCGACCTGTTCAAGGACAACGCCATGCTGCGCCGGCTCAACGGCGATGCGCTCAGCGATGCGCGCGTGCGCATCGTCAACACCGATGCCTTCCACTGGCTGCAGCAGGGCGGAGACACCTTCGACGTGGTCATCGTCGATTTCCCCGACCCGACCAATTTCGCCATCGGCAAGCTGTTCACCAACAGCTTCTATGCCTTGCTGGACAAGCGCCTGGCCGCCAGCGGCTACGCCGTGGTGCAGACCACGTCGCCCCTGATCGCGCGCAAGAGCTACTGGACCGTGGTGCAGACCATCGAATCCATCGGCCTGCAGGCCACGCCCTACCACGCCCATGTGCCCAGCTTTGGCGAGTGGGGCTTCGTCATCGCCAGCCACCGGCCCTGGCGCGAGCCCGATGCACTGCCTGCGGGCCTGCGTTTTCTGAGCGCGCAGACCATGGCGCTGATGTTCGACTTTCCGCTGGACATGGCGCGTGTGCCGGCCGAGGTCAACCGCCTGTCCAACCAGGTGCTGGTCAATACCTACGAACGCGAATGGGGCAGGGTGGAGCGTTGAGCCCCGACCGCCCGTCTTTGTGGAGCCGGCGCCAATGGCTGCAGGGCCTGGCCGGCGGTGCGGCCGCAGGCCTGGTCGGCTGCACGCCAACGCCGCCTCGTCTGGAAGACCTGCCTGGTGGCTTCATCGGCGTGGCGCTGGAGCGCGGCCATGCCTTGCGCGCGTTCTGGCAGCGATTGGGCCAGGGCCTGGCGCTGCCGGCGCCGGCCGTGGTGCACCGCGCCAACGTGGTGATTGCCGGTGGCGGCATGGCAGGCCTGGCCGCCGCGCGCGCACTGGAGCTGGCGGGATTGCAGGGCGTGGCCCTGCTGGACACGCAGCAGGCCATGGGCGGCAACAGCCAGGGCGGCAGCATTGCGGGCCTGCCCTGTCCGCTGGGTGCCCACTATCTGCCCCTGCCCGGCGACGATGCGGCCGAGGTGCAGGACTGGCTGGAGGCCCTGGGCCTGCGCCAGCGCCGCGCAGGCCGCTGGCAGTACGACGAGCGCCATCTGTGCCACAGCCCGCAGGAGCGCCTGTTCTGGCAGGGCGCCTGGCATGAGGGCCTGCTGCCCGTCGATGGCGTGGCGCCGCGCACGCTGGAGCAGTCCGAACTCTTTGCGCGCAGCGTGGCCCAGGAGATGGACAGGGCGCCCTTTGCCATGCCGTCCATCCGTGTCTGGCAGCGCCAGGGCCGGCTGCCCGCCGCCCATGCCGCGCTGGACGGCCAGACCATGCAGGCCTGGCTGGCCAGCCAGGGCATCGATGATGCGCAGCTGATCTGGTATCTGGAGTACTGCTGCCGCGACGATTTCGGCGCGGGCCTGGCGCGGGTGTCGGCCTGGGCAGGCATTCACTATTTCGCCAGCCGCCACGGCTTCTCGGCCCCGCGCCGCCAGGATGAGCGCACGCCCGAAGACGCGGGTGATGCCGTGCTGACCTGGCCCCAGGGCAATGGCTGGCTGTCGCAGCAACTGGTGGCCGGGCTGGGCTCCACCGACCTGCAGACCGATTGCAGCGTGCTATCCATTGCCGAAGGTGCCGACGGTGTGGAGATCGACGTCTACCACCACGGTCGCCAGCAGCACGAGCGCTGGCTGGCCGCGCGCTGCGTCGTGGCCCTGCCCAGCTTCATCGCGGCACGCGTGGTGCGCGATGCGCCGGACTTCCTGCGCGCGGTGGCGGGCCGGCTGGACTGGGCGCCCTGGCTGGTGGCCAACATCCATCTGCAGCGGCCGCTGGCCGACCGGCCCGGCGCCGATCCGGCCTGGGACAACGTGCTGTTTGCCGATCCGAATGCGGGCGGCCTGGGCTATGTGGACGCGGGCCACCAGGGCCTGGACCGGCTCACGCCCCGGCCCACGGTGCTCAGCTACTACCAGGCGCTGGGCGACTGGCCTGACGGGCGTACGCAACTGCTGGGCCAGCCCTTCGGCTTCTGGCGGGACCGCATCGTCGGCAGCCTGCTCGTCCCCCATCCCGACCTGCTGCACAAGGCCACGCGCATGGAGATCACGCGCTACGGCCACGCCATGGCCATACCCCGGCCCGGTGACCAGCAGCTGCTCAGCCAGGTGGCGCTGCAGTCGCTGCACCGGGGGCGCAGCGCGCTGTGCGCCGGCGAGCGCGTGGCCCTGCTGCCCACGCCGGGCACGCGCCGCCTGTGGTTCGCGCATTCCGACTGGGCCGGCTACTCGGTACTGGAGGAGGCCTTCACGCGTGGCCACCATGCGGGCCTGTGGGCTGGCGCGCGGACCTGACACGGGCCGCGGCGCCGGTGTCGCGCGCTTCAGGCGCCAGATCGGTCAGACAGGCCCGGGCATCTGCACCATGCGGTACAGCGACTGGCTGCCGCGTGCGGCCAGCACGCCCAGCTGGGCCAGCGTGCGCGGGTCCAGCTCCAGCGTGATGGCGGCGCGCGCCAGTGCCGAGCGGATGCGGGGGCCGTCCTCGCCTTCATGGATGACGGGCGGATACAGGCTCGCGCCGTCGGCGCCGATCACGCTGGCCACCAGCGGCGGCTGCGGCGGCTCGCCACGGCGCAGCACCACGGCGATGTCACCGTTGTCCAGCCGCACATAGGTGCCCGGCGGGCACAGGCCCACGGCGCGCACCAGCGCGAAGCCCACCTCGTCGGAGTAGCGCTGCTGCTGGGTGAGCGCGCGCAGCGACTCGGCGGCGCTGCGGCCTTCGCGTGACTTGCGCGGGCTGATCAGGGCGGCGTAGCGGTCCACCGTGCCCAGGATGCGGACCAGCCGCTGCACGGGCGCCAGCGTGGACAGCGGCTGCTGCGGCACGGCCTCGTGGTGGTGGCCCACCAGCTCCAGCCACAGCGCATCGTTGACGAACAGCCGCGCCAGCAGGGCCTGGCTGTGCAGCGGGTGGCGCTGTACGGCCTGCTGCTGGGCGGGGGTCAGCGGCTCGCGCTGCAGCGCCAGTTCGTCCTGCAGCGCGTTCATGCCGATGTTCATGGTCAGTGCGCCATACACCAGGGTGCGGTGTTCGGACTCGTCCAGGCGCAGCTCGCGCGCCAGCACATGGCACAGGCAGGCGCAGACCAGGGCATGGGAGGCGCTGTAGCCCACGGTGGACGAGCAGGCGCGCTGGAACATCAGGTACAGCGCGGCATCGCTGTCGTGGGCGATCAGCTCCTGCAGCCACAGGTCGATCTGCTGCAGCTTGACCAGGAAGCCCTGCACCTGCAGCGGCGCGGACAGCAGCACGGACAGTGCGGCCTCCAGGTCGGACCACAGGCCCAGCAGGTCTTCGTAGGAATCGTCGGGGCGTCGGCTCATCGTTGGCGGGGTGCGGGAAGCGGGGCGCATGCAGGCCGCATCAGCGCCGCTCCAGCACCATCTCGCTGCCCTGGCGGGTCATCTGGACGTGGGCAAGAAAGCTGTTGCCCAGCAGCACATAGGGCATGGGAAGAGGGGCGACCACGGCGTCCACACCGAAGACCTCGACATCGCCCACGCGCACCGAATCCAGCCGCAGGCGCCAGCCCTGGGCATCGCCGTTGGCGGTGCGCATCATCACCGGCTGGCCCTTGAGAAAGGGCAGGCCCATGCGTTCGGCGTCGGACCGGCCGATGGCGACCGAGCTGGCGCCCGTGTCCACCATGTAGACCATGGTCTTGCCATTGATCTGGCCGCGTTCGATGAAGTGCCCCCGGTTGTCGGCCTTGAGCACCACGCGCCGGCCGAGCGCGGGATCGCCCGCCGCCGCGCCCCGGCCGCCCAGGCTGATGGGCGCCTCGCCCAGGCGCAATGTCTGGCGGCGGCCCTTGATTTCCACCTCGGCCGTGTCGCCCGATACCTGCAGCACGCGTACGTCCTGCAGGCTGTCGCCCGCCGCCAGCGCGCGCGGCGTGCCGCCGTCTATGACCAGCAAGGCCTTGCTGCCCAGCACGCCGCTGAGCGCCACGGACTGCGCCGTCGCCGATGGTGGAGCCAGCGCGGCCGCTGCGGCCAGGCTCAGAAGTACGGCACGTAGGTGGCGCATGGGGTGGCTTGTGGCGCAGAGGCGGGTGCCAGGCGATCAGTCGCGGAAGTTGTTGAAGGACAGGGGATGGTCGGCCAGGTCCTTGCGGATCAGGGCCATGGCGGCCTGCAGGTCGTCGCGCTTGGCGCCGGTGACGCGCACGGCGTCGCCCTGGATGGCGGCCTGCACCTTGAGCTTGCTGTCCTTGATCAGCTTTTGCAGCTTCTTGCCCAGCTCGGCCTCGATGCCGTTCTTGACCTTGATGGTCTGCTTGAGCTTGTCGCCGCCGATCTTCTGGGCCTTCTGGATGTCCAGGAAGCGCACGTCCACGCTGCGCTTGGTCAGCTTGTTGCGCAGGATGTCCTCGACCTGCTGCAGCTGGAAGTCGGCATCGCCGAACAGCGTGATTTCCTTGTCCTTGAGCTCGATGGCGGCCGAGGTGCCCTTGAAGTCGAAGCGTGTGCCGATTTCCTTGGCGGTGTTCTCCACGGCGTTCTTCACTTCGACGAAGTCGGCTTCGCACACGGTGTCAAAAGAAGGCATGGCAAATATTTCCTGTAAATGTTCTGAAAAAGTACCGCAGCGCGCGGCCGGGCGATGCGGGCGCGGGGCCGGCGGCGCAGGGAGGCGGTGCGACAATCCGGTCGATGTTAGTCGAGAAAAATGTTCCGCTGCAGCATTGCAACAGCTTCGGCATCGCCGCCCGTGCCCACACCCTGGTGCGCGTGCGCAGCGACGAGGACGTGCGCCATTTCCTGGCCGATCCGCTGTGGGGCCGCCAGCCCGTGTTCGTGCTGGGCGGCGGCAGCAATGTGGTGATCACGGGCGACGTCGATCCCGTGGTCCTCAAGATGGAGATAGCGGGCATGCGCCTGCTGCGCGAGACCGATCGCCACTGGATCGTCGAGGCCGGTGCCGGCGAGCGCTGGCACGACCTGGTGGCCTGGACCCTGTCGCAGGGCTACGGCGGCCTGGAGAACATGGCGCTGATTCCCGGCACCGTGGGCGCGTCGCCGGTGCAGAACATCGGCGCCTACGGATTGGAGCTGCAGGACCGGTTCGAGTCGCTGGATGCCATCGACCTGGCCACGGGGGAGTCCTTCACGCTGGATGCCGCGCAATGCGCCTTCGGCTACCGCGACTCGGTGTTCAAGCATGCGCCGGCCGAGCCCACGCCCGTGGCGCGTGCGCGCATGAGCGGCGTGCCGCCGCGCGGCATGGGCCTCAAGGGCCGCGCCGTGATCACGCGCGTGCGCCTGGCCCTGCCCAAGGACTGGAAGCCCGGCCTGGGCTACCTGGACCTGCAGCGCCGCCAGGCCGAGGCGGGCGTGGCCGAGCCCACGGCCCGCCAGATCTTCGACTGGGTGTGCGAGATCCGCCGCGCCAAGCTGCCCGATCCGGAGCACATCGGCAACGCGGGCAGCTTCTTCAAGAACCCGACGGTGACGCCCGAGCAGTGCGCCGACATCATTGCGCGCGAGCCCCGCATCGTGCACTACCCCATGGACGACGGCTCCATCAAGCTGGCCGCCGGCTGGCTGATCGATGCCTGCGGCTGGAAGGGCAAGTCCATGGGCCGCGCCGGGGTGTATGACAAGCAGGCCCTGGTGCTGGTCAACCGGGGCGACCGGCACAGCGTGGACAGCAGCGTCACGGGCGGCGAGGTCATGACGCTGGCCGGAGCGATACAGACCAGCGTCTACGAGCGATTCGGCATCCGCCTGGAGCCCGAGCCCGTCGTGGTCTGAGCGGCCTTGGGCGGTCCTTGGGCGGTTCTTGAGGGGCACGGCGGCAAAAAAACAGCGGCCCGCAGGGCATTGCCGCCTGCGGGCCGCTGCGCATCAGCGCCTCAGTGGGCGGAGTGACTGCGCCAGTCCATATAGTCCTTGTCGGTCATCAGCACCCACAGCGCGAGCACCAGCACCACGATGCCCGACACCACGGCATTGCGCATGGCGTCCATCTGGCCGGCAAAGCCCAGCACCCAGGGCGAGATCACCATCCACAGTCCCAGCAGGCCTTCGGTCCATTCCTCCCACGCGCGGGGCATGAAGATGGCTCCCAGCGCAGCGGCAATCAGCGCCAGTCCGATGACCACGCCGTTGGCCGTGGGCGCCATCTGGTCCTGGAACCCCAGCACCCAGGGCGAGACTGCCAACCAGACTCCCAGCAGGACGTTGAGCGGGTCCTGCCAATGCTTCATGTATTTCATGGCTGCACCTCCTGCCGCCACGACGAATGAGGGCGGCAGCTGGTTGGATCAAGGGCGCAGCATGCAGGTTCCATGAGGATTTTTGCGAAAGTGCATGCTTACCATGGCATCTCGCCCTTGTTCACCTTGGCGCCGATGTCCAGCGACAGCGCCATGCCGGCCTGCGGGTAGGCCTGCTTCATGGCACCGATCAGCTCGGCGCTGTTGCCCGCCTTGGCGGCGGCGGCCTCGAAACGCTGGAGATAGTCGCGTGTATAGGCGATGGCGCTGGCGTCCATGGCCGTGCCGGCCTGCATGTGGCCGGGCACGACGACAGCGGGCTTGAGGGCCTGCATCTCGTCCAGCTGCGCCAGCCAGGCCTTGCGCTCGGCGCTCTTTTGCGTGTCCGCCGTCCAGACATGCAGGTTGCCGAACACGCCCACGTTGCCGACGATGGCCTGCAGCGCAGGCACCCAGACATAGGGGCGGTGGGCCAGCGGGCCGGTGGTGCCGCGCAGCTCCAGCGCCTGGCCGTCCACCATCACCGTATTGCCTTGCAGGGCCTCGGGCAGCACGGGATGGCTGGGGGCGTTGGCGCCCATCTTGGGGCCCCAGAAGGCCAGCTTGCCCTGCAGCTTGGACTCGATCTTCTCGCGCACGGCCGGCGTGGCCACCACCTTGGCCTGCGGGAACAGGCTCTTGAGCACCTCGGCGCCGAAGTAGTAGTCGGGGTCGGCATTGCTGATGAGGATGGTGGTCAGCTGCTTGCCGCTGTCCAGCACATTGGCGGCAATGCGCAGGCCGTCGGCGCGGGTGAAGCCGCTGTCCACGACCACGGCCTCCTTGGCGCCGGTGATCAGGGTGGAGGTCACGGCAAAGCTGTGTTCGTCGGCCTGGTAGACCTTCATCTGCAGCGGGGCGGGCGCCTGGGCGTGGGACAGGCCGGCCGACAGGGCCAGGGTGAGCGAAAGCAAGGTGGTGCGAAGCATGTCGATTTCCTTTGAAAAAAGCACAAGACAGAAACGGGTGGCAGCGCCGTGCTGCCATGGGTGGTACTTTAGTTTTTGAAATAGAGCAGATAAACGGCAGAATATGCGCTTGTTTGTTGCAGAAATCGAGCATATCCATGGACCGATTGCTGGCGATGCAGGTGTTTGCCACGGTGGCCGAATGCGGCAGCTTCACGGCGGCGGCCGAGCGGCTGGACCTGTCGCGCGCCATGGCCACGCGCCATGTGGAGTCGCTGGAGCAGTGGCTGGGCGCGCGCCTGCTGCACCGCACCACGCGCCGTGTCTCGCTCACCGATGCCGGTGCGCAGTGCCTGCGCTACAGCCAGCAGATGCTGGCCCTGGCCGATGAGGTGCAAGGCGAGATGCGCGCCGGCGACAGCCAGTTGCGCGGCCTGCTGCGCGTGACCTGCAGCATGTCCTTCGGCCATGCGCAGATGGCGCCGGCCATTGCGCAGTTCATGCGGCTGCACCCGCACCTCAAGATCGACCTGCTGGTGGACGACGGCGCGCTGGACCTGGTGCAGCAGCGCATCGACCTGGCCATACGCATCAGCGCCGATCCGGGCGCCGCACTCATCGGCCGGCCGCTGGCCGTCTGCGAATCGGTGCTGGTGGCCTCGACCGCCTATCTGGATGCGGCTGGCCGGCCGCAGGCACCGGCCCAGCTGCAGGCGCACCGCTGCCTGGGACACATGCGCGTGGGGCGCAATGTCTGGCAATTGACTCGCCGTGACGATGAAAGCGATGAGCAGCAGATCGCCGTCACCACCTGGTTCAATGCCAACGAAGCCACCGTGCTGGCCGCCGCTGCCGTCGAAGGCGCCGGCATTGCCTTGCAGCCAACCTACCTGGTCCAGCCCATGCTGCAAAACGGCCAGCTGGAGCTGGTGCTGCCCGACTGGCGCCCGCAGCCGCTGACCGTGCATGCGCTGTACAGCTCGCGCCGCCATCTGCCGGTGGCCGTGCGTGCGCTGCTGGATTTTCTCGTGCAGCGTTTCGAGGGCGCGCACTGGTAGCCGGGGCGTAAAAAAGCCGCCTTGCGGCGGCTTGTGGGATGCAAGTGTGCGATTTTCTGGCCCATGGCGTCGCGTGCTTGGCGGGCGCGTCCCATGCCAGGGACGCCGAGCAAGGGCCTACGCCGGCCGCGCCGCCCCGCAGCGAGGGCGTCGTCCCCCTCCCTCGCGAAGCGAGTAGAGAGGCGCCGTGCAACGGGGGGAAGCGGCGTCAGCCGCTCAGGGGGTGTAGGTCATTCCTTGCCGCCCAATTGGGGCAGGGCGGTGCTGGTGCCCAGGGACAGCAGGCCGGCCTTGGCGTAGATGGCCAGCTTGTCGCGGGTGTCCATCAGGTCCAGGTTGCGCATGGTCAGCTGGCCGATGCGGTCGGCGGGGCTGAAGGGCGCGTCCTCGACCTTTTCCATCGACAGGCGCTCGGGCGCGTAGGTCAGGTTGGGCGATTCGGTGTTCAGGATGGAGTAGTCATTGCCGCGGCGCAGCTCCAGCGTCACGGTGCCGGTCACGGCGCGGGCCACCCAGCGCTGGGCGGTTTCGCGCAGCATGATGGCCTGCGGGTCGAACCAGCGGCCCTGGTACAGCAGGCGGCCCAGGCGCAGGCCGTTGATGCGGTACTGCTCGATGGTGTCCTCGTTGTGGATGCCGGTCACCAGGCGCTCGTAGGCGATGTGCAGCAGGGCCATGCCGGGGGCCTCGTAGATGCCGCGGCTCTTGGCTTCGATGATGCGGTTCTCGATCTGGTCGCTCATGCCCAGGCCGTGGCGGCCACCGATGCGGTTGGCTTCCAGGAACAGCTCCACGGGATCGGCGATTTCCTTGCCATTGAGGGCCACGGGGCGGCCTTCTTCGAAGGTCACCGACACTTCCTCAGCCTTGACCTCGACCTCGGGCTTCCAGAACGCCACGCCCATGATGGGGTTGACGATGCGGATGCCGCTGTTCAGGAACTCCAGGTCCTTGGCCTCGTGCGTGGCGCCCAGCATGTTGCTGTCGGTCGAGTAGGCCTTCTCGGCGCTCATCTTGTAGCCGAAGCCTTCCTTGGTCATGAAGGCCGACATCTCGGCGCGGCCGCCCAGCTCGTCGATGAAGGTCTGATCCAGCCAGGGCTTGTAGATCTTCAGCGCGGGGTTGGTCAGCAGGCCGTAGCGGTAGAAGCGCTCGATGTCGTTGCCCTTGAAGGTCGAGCCGTCACCCCAGATGTTGACGTCGTCTTCCTTCATGGCGGCCACCAGCATGGTGCCGGTCACGGCACGGCCCAGGGGCGTGGTGTTGAAATAGGTGATGCCGCCCGTGGAGATGTGGAAGGCGCCGGCCTGGATGGCGGCAATGCCTTCGCCGGCCAGCTGCGCGCGGCAGTCGATCAGGCGGGCCTGCTCGGCGCCGTACTCCATGGCCTTGCGGGGGATTTCGTCGTAGTCGGCCTCGTCGGGCTGGCCCAGGTTGGCCGTGTAGGCGTAGGGCAGGGCGCCCTTGTTCTTCATCCAGCGCAGGGCGGCGCTGGTGTCCAGGCCGCCCGAGAAGGCGATGCCGACCTTCTGGCCGACGGGGACGTTTTGCAGGATGGTTTCCATACGATGCTTCTCTCAATAACGATGGCGGCTGGCGTGCGGGACGCGGCTGCCGGAAAACACGGAAGGCGTCTGGGCGCCGTCAGGTCGAATGCGTCGGTCTGCCCAGGCGCTCAGGCGCTCTTAGGCGTAGTGGCAGATGTAGTGGTAGGCCTCGGTCACGCGGATGTCGAACTTGGAGTTCGCAGGCACCTGGAAGGACTCGCCGGCCTTGGAGGTCAGCCACTGGTCCGAGCCGTCGAGCTTGTACTCGCAGGAACCGGCCACGCATTCCATGATCTCGGCGGCGGCCGTGCCGAAGGTCAGCTGGCTGGGCAGCACCACGCCGGCAGACTTCTTCGTGCCATCGGCCAGCGTGAAGCCGTGGCTGATGCATTTGCCGTCGAAATAGACATTGGCCTTGGTGGTCAGGGTGATGCCAGAGATGGTTTCGGTGGTCATGGAAGCTGGGCAGAGGGTGGACTAAACCGCCCATTTTAGGCCAGCACCCGGCCGCTGCCCGTACGTGCTGGCCGCCGCCATGCAAAAAGCCCCTTGTCGGGGCTTGCGGGGCGAGCGCATGGCGGCCTCAGCGGCGCCAGCCGTGGCGGTAGCCGCCGCGCCAGCCGTGATAGCTGGGGCGCGAGGCGTAGTACACGCCGGCAGCAAGGGCTGCTCCAATCACCACGGGGGCCACATAGTCACCGGCCGAATACACGGGCTGCACAGGCTGGGGGGCGTAGTAGCCACCGCCGTCGTAGTAGTTGTTCTGGTAGACCACGGGCGGCGGCACGGGTGCGGTGGAGTACGCGGCCTGGGGCGGCTGGTTGGTGCCGTAGTAGCCGTTGCTGCCATAGGCCGCGCTGTTGGCGGCGGGCTGCACGCTCAGCGCGATCCAGTCCCCGGGCGGCGTGGTGGTGCGCGTCGTGTAGTTGCGGCCTGCGTACTCGTAGACCACGTCATAGGCCACGGCGCGGTTCTGGTAGTAGGTCTGGGTGGTGCAGTTGCGCACCGTCTGGTACTGGGGCTGGCCCGTGGCCTCGGCCTGGTTGCCCAGCATGGCGCCGCCGATCACGCCGGCCGCCGTGGCGGCCGCGCGTCCGCCGCCATGGCCGATGGCGTTGCCGACCACGCCGCCCGCCAGGGCACCCAGAACGGCGCCCGCGCCCGAGGTGCGCTGGCCGGTATAGACGTTTTCATCGCGGCAGACCTGCTGGGGCACGGCCACCTGCTGGGTCACCGGGGTCACCGACAGCACCCGGCCTTGCTCCTGGGCCAGGGCCACGGTGGCGGTCGTGGCCGCCAGCGTCAAAAGAACCAGGGATTTCATGATTGCACTCCTGTTGCGCTGGCGGTATTTCCTGCCAGGCTCCATGCAAGTGTATTCCTCGGGCCTGGAAAGCAGTTTGCGGTCGCGTAAATCCACGTAATAAGCTGTTCCAGGCCTGATGGCAGAGTCAGCGCTTGCCCCCGTGGGCCATCTCTGCCCAGGCGTCGGGCGCAAAACCCACGGTGATGCGTCCCTGCGGCCATTGGACGACCGGGCGCTTGATGACGCTGGGCTGCTGCTGCATGAGGGCTGCGGCACCGGCCGCATCCTGGGCGGCGGCCTGGGTGTCGGCATCGAGCTTGCGCCACGTCGTGCCCTGGCGGTTGAGCAGCTTTTCCCAGCCGACAGCCTGCATCCAGGCGGGCAACTGCTCGGCGGGAACACCCTGTTTCTTGAAGTCGTGGAATTCGTAGGCGATGCCCTGGTCGGTGAGCCAGGCGCGGGCCTTCTTGACGGTGTCGCAGTTGGGAATGCCGTAGAGCGTCACAGTGTTTGCAGTGGTCATGATTGGTTGCAGTTGCCGCAGTCAATGGATGGCGAGGACCCCATAAGGACACTGTCCCTGGGTAACAATAGCGCGCAGTATGCACACCTCATTTCCCACATTGGATGCATGGCTCGCCTATTGCGAGCGCCTGCACCCCAAGAATATTGCGCTGGGCCTGGATCGCGTGCGCGAAGTTGCCCAGCGCCTGGACCTGCGTTTCGACTGCCCCGTGATCACGGTGGCGGGCACCAACGGCAAAGGCTCGACCTGCGCCATGCTGGAGGCCGTGGCGCTGCAATCGGGCTTTCGCCCCGGCGTCTACACATCGCCGCATCTGGTGCATTTCGAGGAACGCTGCCGCGTGGGCGGCGAGATCGTGAAGGCCGCCGAGCTGCTGCCGCAGTTCGAGGCCGTGGAGCAGGCGCGCGTGCAGGGCACGGAAGTGGCGCTCACCTATTTCGAATTCACCACGCTGGCCATCCTGCGGCTGATGAGCCAGTCCAGGCTGGATGTGGCGATTCTCGAGGTGGGCCTGGGCGGGAGGCTGGATGCCACGAACGTGATCGACGCCGATTGCGCCGTCATCACCAGCATCGATATCGACCATGTGGAGTTCCTGGGCCCGGACCGCGAGAGCATCGGCCGCGAGAAGGCCGGCATCATGCGCGCCGGCCGGCCTGTGGTGGTCAGCGATCCCATGCCGCCGCAAAGCGTGCTGGACCATGCCCAGGCCATTGGTGCCGATCTCTGGCGCCTGGGCCAGGACTTCAACTTCTCGGGCGACAAGCAGCAGTGGGGCTGGGCCGGACGCGGGCGGCGCTATGCGGGCCTGGCCTATCCGGCGCTGCGCGGCGCCAACCAGCTGGTCAATGCATCGGGTGCGCTGGCCGCGCTCGAGGCCATCCGCAGCCGCCTTCCGGTCACGGCCCAGGCCGTGCGCACGGGGCTGGCCATGGTCGAGCTGCCGGGCCGTTTCCAGATCATTCCGGGCCAGCCCACGCTGGTGCTGGATGTTGCGCACAACCCGCATTCGGTGGCGGCGCTGACGGCCAACCTCGATGCCATGGGCTACTTCCCCTGCACGCATGCGGTCTTCGGCGCCATGCACGACAAGGACCTGGCCCCCATGCTGGCCAGGATTGCCCCGCTGATCGACCGCTGGTATCTCACCGACCTGCCCACGCCGCGCGCCGAGAGCGCCGAGGTGCTGCGCCAGAAGATCGAAGCCCTGCCGCCCGCGCCGGGCGTGCCGCGCGAGATCTCGCTGGCCGCCTTCGCAAACCCGCAGCTGGCGCTGGATGCCGCGGTTCTTGCAGCAGGTCCCACTGATAGAATCGTGGTCTTTGGCTCGTTCTTCACGGTGGGCGGCGTGCTGCAGGACGGCCCGCCCCGGCTGAACGCCAAGCATCTGGGCACCTGAATCCAGTGATCCGCACCGCAAACGGCCATCGTGGCTGCCTGTGGTGGCCGATCTGAACGAGTCCGCACTCCATGGCATTTTTCAATTTTCGTTGGCCCGGCAAAAAAGACGACGGTGATTCGTCGTCCGCATCGAGGCGGCCCACACGGCTGGGACAGGCGGAAAGCGTCGATGTCATGCGCCGCCGGGCGCGCCACCGCCTCATCGGCGCTGCCGTGCTGGTCCTGGCAGGCGTGGTGGGATTCCCCCTGCTGTTCGACACGCAGCCGCGTCCGATTCCCGTGGACATCCCCATCGAGATTCCCGACCGCGACAAGGTCGCTCCTCTGGTAGTGCCCGGCGCCAATGCCGTGGACGCCCATCCGCACCAGGGCGCCGCTTCCCCGGCAGGCCGCGTGCCGGCCCAGGCCTCGCTGGGCGCCGACGAGGAAGAGGTTCCCATGGGCAGGCCTTCCGTGCCCGTGGCGCCGGCCGTCTCGCAGGTGGCTCCGGTCAAGCCGGAAGCAAAGCCCGAAACCCGGCCCGAGGCAAAGCCTGAGCCCAAGCCCGCCGCCAAGCCTGAGACCAAACCCGAGCCCAAGCCGGAACCCAGGCCCAAGCCCGAGCCGGCCAAACCCGAACACAAGCCGGAGCCCAAGCCCGAACCCAAACCCGAGCCGAAGCCAAAGCCCGAACCCAAGCCCGAGCCGTCCAGGAGCGACGACGCCGCGCGTGCCCGGGCCCTGCTGGAAGGTCGCAGCGCGCCGGCGGCGCCGGCGGCTGCTGCGGCGACGGACGAGCGCTTCATCGTGCAGGTCGGCGCCTTCTCCGATGCCGGCAAGGCCCAGGAAATCCGCGCCAAGCTGGAGCTGGCGGGCCTGAAGACTTTCACGCAGGTGGTGGACACCAAGGACGGCAAGCGCACGCGTGTGCGTGTGGGCCCGTTCAACGGCCGTGCCGAAGCCGACAAGGCGGCGGCGCGCGTCAAGGGCCAGGGCCTGCCGGCGTCGGTGCTCAAGCTCTGAGGCGGTGACGTACATCTTGCAAAGCAGCACAGGCGCACAGAGATAGCGTATGTCCACGGTGGACTGGGTTTTGCTGGCCTGCGTGCTGGCATCGATGCTGCTAGGCGCCTGGCGCGGGCTGGTGTATGAGGTGCTGTCGCTGCTCGGCTGGCTGGTGGCCTTTGTCGTGGCCCGCATCTGGGCGGCCGACGTGGCGCTGTGGCTGCCCATGCAGGACTGGGACATGCAGCTGCGCTATGCCGCAGGCTTTGTGCTGTTGTTCGTGCTGGCGCTGTTCGGCTGGGGCCTGGTGTCCTGGCTGTCGCGCCGGCTGATCGAGGCGGTGGGCCTGAGGCCCGTGGACCGCACGCTGGGCGCGCTGTTCGGCGTGCTGCGCGGGGCGCTGCTGGCCCTGGTGGCAACGATGGTGATCAGCTACACGCCGCTGCACCAGGGACAGTGGTGGCAGGATTCAGCCCTGGCGCCGTGGCTGATGCAGGCGCTGGCTGCGGTTTTGCCGCAGCTGCCGCAGGAATGGGGACGCTATCTGCCGGCTGCATGACAAGGCGCTGCAGCGCAGGAGTCGGCTGGCAGAAACAGTTTGGATAGAGAAATCGGGCGCAGGCGTGGCCAATGGGTGGCTGCTACGGCCCAGACAGCGAAGGGCGACCTTCGCAAACGGATGGAACGCAACTATGTGTGGAATCGTTGGTGTAGTCAGCACCGCGCCCGTGAATCAACTGATCTATGACGCCCTGCTGCTGCTGCAGCACCGTGGCCAGGATGCCGCCGGCATCGTGACCCAGCAGGAGCGCAAGTTCTTCATGCACAAGGCCAAGGGCATGGTGCGCGACGTGTTCCGCACCCGCAACATGCGCGCCCTGCCGGGCACGGTGGGCCTGGGCCAGGTGCGCTACCCGACGGCCGGCAACGCGACCAGCGAGGAAGAGGCCCAGCCCTTCTACGTGAACGCGCCCTTCGGCATCGTCATGGTGCACAACGGCAACCTCACCAACGCCAAGCAGCTGCGCGAGGAACTGTCGGACACCGACCACCGCCACACCAACACCGAGAGCGACTCCGAAGTCCTGCTCAACGTGCTGGCCCACGAGCTGGCCCGCGCCAGCAGCGGCGCACCGCTCAAGAGCGAAGACGTCTTCCAGGCCGTCAGCGCCGTGCACAAGCGCATCAAGGGCTCGTACGCCGTGATCGCGCTGATTGCGGGCTACGGCCTGCTGGCCTTCCGCGACCCCTTCGGCATCCGTCCCCTGTGCATGGGCCGCAGCGCCGACGGCACGGTGATGCTGGCCAGCGAATCCGTGGCCCTGGAAGGCACGCTGCACCAGCTCGAGCGCGATGTCGCTCCGGGTGAAGCCGTGTTCGTGCACAGCGACGGCCAGGTCGAAACCCGCCAGTGCGCCGAAAAGAGCGAGCTGCACCCCTGCGTGTTCGAGTACGTGTACCTGGCCCGTCCGGACTCGGTGCTCGACGGCATCTCCGTCTACCAGGCGCGCCTGAACATGGGCGAGACGCTGGCCAAGCGCGTGGTCTCCACCGTGCCGCCCAACGAGATCGACGCCATCATCCCGATTCCGGAATCCAGCCGGCCCAGCGCCATGCAACTGGCCCAGCTGCTGGGCATCCCCTACCGCGAAGGCTTCGTCAAGAATCGCTACGTGGGCCGCACCTTCATCATGCCGGGCCAGGCCTCGCGCAAGAAATCCGTGCGCCAGAAGCTCAACGCCATCGGCAGCGAGTTCAAGGGCCGCAAGGTGCTGCTGGTGGACGACTCCATCGTGCGCGGCACCACCTCCAAGGAAATCGTGCAGATGGCGCGTGACGCCGGCGCCGTCAAGGTCTACCTGGCCTCGGCCGCTCCTCCGGTGCGCCATCCCAACGTCTACGGCATCGACATGCCCACGCGCGCCGAACTGGTGGCGCATGGCCGCACGGTCGAGGAAATCCGCCAGGTCATCGGCGCCGACGCGCTGATCTACCAGGACGTGGCCGCCATGAAGCAGACCGTGGGCAAGATCAACCCGCAGGTGCAGGGCTTCGAGGCCTCGTGCTTCGACGGCGTCTACATCACGGGCGACATCTCCGAGGACGAGGTCACGGCGCTCAACGAGGGGCGTAACCGGGGCGGGGAGGAAGAGGCCAGCGATGCGTCGCGCCTGTCCCTGCCCAATGCCCAGGAAGCCTGAGCGCCAGGGCATTCAGTGACAATGTCGGGCGGGCCTGTGGCCCGCCTTTTTTGACAAATGAGCTAAAAGCGCTGGTGCTGGAGCGTCCAGGGCCGCAAGGCCCTGGAAGCCGCCAGGTGACAAGTGCTTCTAGCTCCTTTTTTCCGGGCACCGCCACCGCTGGCGGGCTGCGCCCGATCCCCAAGGACCATCAACGTGACCAACAAGACACTTCCCGAAGGCCTGCATCCCGATACGCTGGCCCTGCGCGTGGGCGTGGAGCGAAGCCAGTGGGGTGAGCACAGCGAAGCCCTGTACATGACCAGCAGCTTCGTGCAGCCCGACTGTGCAACGGCTGCGCGCCGCTTCGCCAATGAAGAGCCCGGCTACACCTACAGCCGCACCTCCAACCCCACGGTCACCAGCTTCGAGCAGCGCCTGGCCGCCATGGAGGGCACGGAATGCGCGGTGGCCACGTCCACGGGCATGTCGGCCATCTTGCTGGTGGCGCTGACCACGCTCAAGGCCGGCGACCATGTGATCTGCTCGCAGTCCATGTTCGGCTCCACCATCAAGCTGCTGGGCGGCGAGATGGCGCGCTTCGGCGTGGAGACCAGCTTTGTCTCGCAGACCGATGTGCAGGCCTGGAAGGCGGCCATCCGTCCCAACACGCGCCTTCTGTTCGCCGAGACGCCGACCAACCCGCTGACCGACCTGTGCGACATCGCCGCGCTGGCCGAGCTGGCGCACGCCCATGGCGCGCTGCTGGCCGTGGACAACAGCTTTGCCTCGCCCGTGCTGCAGCAGCCTGCCAAGTTCGGCGCCGACCTGGTCGTGCACTCCGGCACCAAGCTGCTGGACGGCCAGGGCCGCGTCATGTCGGGCGCCGTCTGCGGCACGACGGCACTGGTGGACAAGGTCATGGGCACCTTCCTGCGCAGCGGCGGCCTGAACCTGGCGCCGTTCAACGCCTGGGTGGTGCTCAAGGGGCTGGAGACGCTGTCCCTGCGCGTGAAGGCGCAAAGCGCCTCCGCGCTGGAGCTGGCCACCTGGCTGGAAGCCCATCCCAAGGTCGCCCGCGTCTACTACCCGGGCCTGGCCAGCCACCCGCAGCACGAGCTGGCCATGCGCCAGCAAAACGGCATGGGCGGCGGCGTGCTGTCCTTCGACGTGGTGGGCGAGGGCGCCGAACAGCTGCGCGCCAACGCCTTCCATGTGGCCGACAGCACCCGGGTGTGCTCGATCACGGCCAACCTGGGCGACGTCAAAACCACCATCACCCATCCGGCCAGCACCTCGCATGGCCGCCTGAGCGAAGAGCAGCGCCGTGCCGCCGGCATCGGCCAGGGCCTGCTGCGCATCTCCGTCGGACTGGAATACCTGGGCGACCTCAAGAACGATCTCTCCCGCGGACTGGATACCCTGCAATGACACAAAAAGTACGTACCCGTTTTGCCCCGTCTCCCACGGGCTTCATCCACCTGGGCAACATCCGCTCGGCCCTGTATCCCTGGGCCTTTGCGCGCGCCACGGGCGGCGATTTCATCCTGCGCATCGAGGACACCGACGTGGAGCGCTCCACCCAGGCCTCGGTGGACGTGATCATCGAAGGCATGGCCTGGCTGCAGCTGGACCATGACGAAGGTCCGTTCTATCAAATGCAGCGCATGGACCGCTACAAGGAGGTGCTGGCCGGCCTGCAGGCTTCGGGCCATGTCTACCCCTGCTACATGAGCGTGGAAGAACTCGACGCCCTGCGCGAGCGCCAGATGGCCAACAAGGAAAAGCCGCGCTACGACGGCACCTGGCGCCCTGAGGAAGGCAAGGTGCTGCCGCCCGTGCCCGAAGGCGTGCGTCCCGTGCTGCGCTTCAAGACGCCGAAGGGCGGCGTCGTGGCCTGGGAAGACAAATGCAAGGGCCGCATCGAGTTCCAGAACAGCGAACTGGACGACCTGGTGATCGCGCGCCCCGATGGCACGCCCACCTATAACTTCTGCGTCTGCGTGGACGACATGGACATGGCCATCACCCATGTCATCCGTGGCGATGACCACGTCAACAACACGCCGCGCCAGATCCACATCTTCGAGGCCCTGGGCGCCAGCGTGCCCGTGTTCGCCCATCTGCCCACCGTGCTCAACGAGCAGGGCGAGAAGATGAGCAAGCGCAACGGCGCCAAGGCCGTCACCCAGTACCGCGACGAAGGCTACCTGCCCGACGCCATGGTCAACTACCTGGCCCGCCTGGGCTGGAGCCACGGCGACGACGAAATCTTCAGCCGCGCCCAGTTCCTGGAGTGGTTCAACCTGGACCACCTGGGCCGCAGCGCTGGCCAGTTCGACGAGGCCAAGCTGCGCTGGGTCAACGCCCAGCACCTGAAGGCGCTGGACGACGCGGCCCTGGCAGAGCTGGTGCGCCCCTTCGTGCTCAAGACCGGCCTGGACCAGGCCCTGCTCGACGCAGACGACCGCCTGCCGCGCATCTGCGCCCTGTTCAAGGACCGCTGCGAAACCCTGGTCGATCTGGCCGGCTGGGTGCGCCTGTTCTATGTGGACGCCTTCGACCGCAACGCCGAGGACCTGGCAAAGCACGTGACCGACGCCGTGGCGCCCGCCCTGGACGCCTTCGCCGAAGGCATCGCCTCGGTGGAGTGGAGCAAGGAAGCCATTGCTGCCCTGATCAAGGAAGTGCTCAAGGCCCAGGGCCTGAAGATGCCGCAACTGGCCATGCCGGTGCGCGTGCTGACGCTGGGCACGGCGCACACGCCTTCGGTGGACGCGGTGCTGCAGCTGCTGGGTCGTGAAAAAATTCTGGCGCGTTTGAAAAACCGCTGAAAACCTGTCTATAATTCGAGTCTCTGATGCAAACGCAGCAACTAACAAGAAGCAGCGATTGCAGCAT